>JABDEN010000057.1 GCA_013287025.1 Gammaproteobacteria bacterium
ACACTTTTTTATGAAAAATAGCTAGGAAGCTAAGACAACAGTAAAAAAATAAATTATCGAATAATTTCCCGAGAAAAATCAAGCCAACATATTAATATATATCATTTGATTTTTTGTATCTCTTAGGATACAATACTAGTATGATTAATATTGTCACCAAAAAACATTTAGAAATTTATGTGACCGAGGATGGGAAAAAACCTTTCGTCGACTGGCTTGAATCGCTAAAAGATAAATCTATTCGTTATCGCATTAAAGAAAGACTTGATCGCATTACCTTAGGAAATCTAGGTGATATAAAATCCGTTGGAGACGGAGTAATGGAAATGAGACTAGCCTTCGGAGCAGGTTATCGCATTTATTATGCCGAAGAAAAAGGCTCCATCATATTATTGTTATGTGGTGGTGATAAGTCATCGCAAGCAAAAGATATTAAAAAAGCAAAATCACTTTGGCGAGATTATTTAGAGAGGTGAAAAATGGTTAAAAAAATGAGTTATCAAGATTATTTAATTGAGTCGCTAAAAAATCCTGAGGAAGCAGCAGGATATCTAAATGCTGCACTTGAAGGCGGTGATCTTAAAGTATTTTTATTGGCATTACGTAATGTCATTCAAGCGAAAGGCGGTATTGCAAAAATCGCAGATCGAACACATAAAAGCAGAACAAGTTTATATAAAGCCCTTTCTATTAAAGGTAATCCTTATCTTGAAAGCACTAACGATCTATTAAGCGCAATAGGGATGCATTTGCAGATTGCACCTATGAATAAAAAAAGAAAGAAAAATCATAAAGCTGCATAGTTTTAGTAAAACCGGGGCACATCCATTGCATTGGCATGTACCCCTCTGCTTTGCTATTAAAATGCGTAATTAACACCTAAAAATCCGGCTTGTTGCGTAGGTATGCGACCTAGCTTCACATTATCATCAGCATCAACTGTAATATTTGCAGAATTTCCAGAATAGATTCCTTGATAAAACGCTGTTAGCATGGCATGTCTTGTCACGTTATATCCTAAACCGGCTTGTGCTTCGCCATTGATTTTTCTTAACGTATCGGAATTTGAAGTTCTGTCCATGAACTGCAATTGACGGTAAGCAATACCACCTTTGGCAAAGGCAGAGAAATCAGAATCTTGACCATATACTGTGCTGTATAGGTAGCTGGCATCAGAACAACGCATCCGAACAGCGCTCAATAAAAAACACAATAACTATTTCTTGACTTATTTTTTCTCAATGTTACATTGCTCACAAAAAAACGAGGAGTTCTCTCAATGTTGTCTTGCCAAGATCTTGATCAAAAAAACAGCGATACCATTATTTTATATTTCCGAGCCTATTCTCGCTGCAGCATAGCAGATTTTAAAAAAGGCAAAGGCGCAGCTGAATTAATAGATAAGTTTGCAATAAAACACGCTTATCTAAGTAAAGAAGATTGTTTAAGTAAGGGTAAGCATAGTGAATTGGGATGGATATCTCCGAACGCAAAAATATCTGTGATTGGAGTCAAAGTAAACAAAACATATTTTGATAAAGAAAAACAGTGTATTTGGGAGGAAGAGCAAAACGAAATTGGGGGTCAAGATATTGTCATTATTTATCCTACCGAAGATTCCTATGAAGACGACCCTGATGCCACCGAAGAAGTGTTTTCACGCGGTATTTTAAATCCCTCTATACCGCGATCGGAACCTCTCTTAAGTATGCCAAAAATAGAGATTACCTGGGGAGAAAAAAAAATTGATAATCCTTTTAAGGACTATCTGACTAATGAAAAATTTCATCGGCTTATGAGTGACCCTGAATTTTTAGAAAAAGAAAAAAAGAACATTGAAACATGTTATGAGAATCTTAAGAAAGACGAGAGTTATAAATATAAAATTAAATTAGGCGAAGCGAATGTTAGAAATATGTTGCAATCTGCTAATTCCATTACAGATGTAAAAAGTGGTGATTACAAATTATATAATGATGCTTCTGATACAGTATTTAGGCTCTATGATCTTGCAACTAAAATCAAAGATGATTTTTTTATATCTCAAATGCAAAACATCATTAACGAAATTTTACGTAATCGGCTAGCCAATATAATAGATGTAAATAAATCTACACCTGATATTAGTAGTCTTACTAAAAAACTTTTATTGATCGCTTATAAAATTGAAAGTGAAGAAGAACTTCTTGTTACTCATAGAAAACACTTTACTTTTGTGGTTGCATCACGCCAAAATCTTGCGGAAAAGATCAAACTGAATGAAACATATGCTCTGATTGATAAACATTTAAAAGAAATTCTACCTTCCTACCAATCTACAGAGTCTCTTTGTTTGACTGCGCCAGAACTAAAACTTACCTTTTTGAATAAAGAAGTTAAGATCTCTAATCCTTTTGGTGACTATCTGACTGATGCTAAATTTTATGAGCTTATGCGTGATCCTTCAAAAATGCAAAAAGAAAAAAGCAATATTATAAGTTGCATTGAGAAATTTAAAAGCGGGTCTCATTCTGAATATTTTGAATATTGCAATGCAATAGAACAGTCTGATATCAGAAATATGTTGCAAGATGTTAAGTCCTATCCTGACTTTAAGAAAGGCGATCGGCAAATACGATATAATCACATAGAAGATACGATGCTTAGAATTCATGATCTTGAGGTTGCTGTAGGTTATTCGCGTCGTGCACATTCTAGAAAGTCTATCATTACCGAAAAGGTCGTATTAGCGCCACTGAAAAGTTTAATCGAATCAGATGGAGAAGCCTATGATAAGAATTTCATAAAAAAATGTTTATTAATCGCCTATAAGATTGGTTATACTTTTGAGAAGTTATTGCCAGAAATCAAAGTTTCTTTCAATTACTCATCCAAACCCAAAGAAAAGATTAGTGGATTAATTAAAGCTTTTAACGAATGCCACCAATCATTGCTCGAGCAACCGAAAGTGCCAACTCCTCTAGGAATTTTTAACAAGACGGAGTCTAAGCAAGCCCCAGGACCTACACTTCGATTTGGACGTGGTTATTGAAAATTGAAAAAAGGCCTTTTATAGCATTATAACTGCTATAACTGCGCCTCTAGCACTAAATAAGAAACCAAGGCACCAAAGCCCTGCCTTAAAACAATAATCGATAAAACGTGCGAATTGCTTTTCGCGACTCGTTCCCCTCAATACTTTTATTAATAATTCCTATCATAAAATTAATCTATTGATTCAACTCATTTTTCTTTGCAAATTCCTCCACAAAATTAGGCTTATAATAATATTAAGAACCTATTATTTTAATAACGAGGAGTGGTCTTCATGTTTAGTCATGATAAAAAAGATGGACCTCCTACCGATCTTTCCGAAGCACCCATGCATCGTCCCAAAAAGGGTTTTGAAGATATCTATGATTACAAAAGAACGTTATCAAAACATAGTAAAGAAATAATAAAAAAAGGTGCGCCTTATAAAAAGTTGGATCAACATTTTGTGGGCATGTCGCAACTTGACCTTGAAACCAAGACACTCACGCACTTTACAGTCCCTACTATCGAGATACTCGATTCGACTGATCTTAAAATAAATGAATATAGCAAAAAAAAACTAAAAGAAAGTAGTGAAGAAACTATTAAAATTTTCGGTGAAAAAGAAGTCGCACCTGTACAAGATATTCCGGGAAGCGCTCATCACGAAGGAAAAAAGATCGCTCAAACTGAAGATACCTACGATCCAACTAAACCGGGGCTTGGATGGTCTGGTTTTTTATATGAAAAACCGACTGAATATACAGGACGATCCTGGATGAACGAAGATATTTTTGAACTTCACCCCGTGGCGCGCTATGCATTTTATTTTGATTTTAAAAAAGCGGGATATTTTTCGTTTGGTGCATATGCCAATCAAGAAAGACTAAGACGCACGATTCCACCAGATTTTTTTGAATCGATGATGCAAGATTTACAAGAAAAAATTCAAGATATCTTATTACTTGACGATACACCGCCATTTAAAATAGATGATAAAGATGTAAAAGCTTATGAAGCTATCTGGGATAGAATTAAAAAAGATCCAGAAAAAAAAGAAATTGCGATATTCATAATGCAGAGTATTTACAACGCTTCAGGATTGGATTTTAAACAGGAAATTGAATTCATGAAAGGTCAACATACGCCTGATCAAACCATCATTGGAGAAGCGCTGGCTGTCGCTAAACAATATGGTATACCGCTTAATCTAGAACATATTCCACCATTCTTCCCTACCAATATCACGCTTGGCGCAACTGCACTTTTGCTTGCAGTAAAAAAAGGAGATCTACAATCCGTATCAGCGCTCATCGATGCCAAAGCTAACATTAATGCAAAAGATAACAATGACGATAATATTATTCAATATGCCCTACAATATAATCAGCAAGATATATTAGCGTATCTGCTTTCTAATAAAGGTTTCGGCATATCTCTTGATGAAGAAAATAAACGCGGAGAAACTGCTATCATGAATGCAGTCAAAAAAGGAAACGCGAAAGCTGTTAAATTACTGTTAGATGCTAAAGCAAACTCATCTCGTGATCATCAAGGAGTTGTATTGATGCATCATGCTGCATTTTCTGGAAATATTGATACCATCAAATTATTATTAACAAATAAACCATCCTCTCCCCTACTGTCAGCTGGGCATTTCAAAAAATCTGTGGCTACGGGATCAATGGTAGATGGGGAATTAAATACACCTTTACATTATTTTGCATCTTCAGGCGTTAGTAGAATAGATTCAAAAATCATAGAATTATTTGCAAAAGACATTAATGCGCAAAACAAAGAAGGATTGACTCCATTGGCCATGGCTTTGATATCAAGAGATAGCAAAATGGCAAAAGTATTAATTAATCACGGTGCTGATATCAGCTTATTACCAAAAGAAATCAGTGCTAACAAAGAAATACAGGAATTTTTGGTTCAATTTAATCCTAAACCTACCTAACACTAAATTTACAAATTTTTATTTAATTAATAACTGAAATTGTAATACAAAATAAGAAACTGTCGCCGCAAGTAAAAGCCATCCGCCCTTAAAACAATAATCAATAAATCGATTACGAATTTCTTTCCGTGGTTCACTCACCATACCGAGTTTCGTTTCAACTGCAGTCATTCTCGTTTTTAATGAAGAAAATTCATCACGCATTTCGTGGCGAAGCTCGCTAATTTCTTCACGTATTTCTGCACGAATTTCGTGCTTGAATTCATGCATTTCACTTTTGAAAGACTGCACTTCATCTCTGAGGTCACGAATTTGTGCATGCATATCAGTTTTGAGCTGCCGAATCTGCTCAATGACTTGACCAATTGAACTATTGACTGCCATATTTACCTTCATATCAATTAATTCAGATTGAAGAAGAAACAACTCTTTGTTTTGCTGTACCATCATAGTATATCTATTTCCTTATTTTTAGTATAGAAAAGTCTTTGGAGAGGTCGTATGGGGAATTAACAGTGCATTTTAAATATAATAATAAAAAAAGCAAGACTGTTTTTGATTTTTCGGGAACTATTTATTACATTAAATGTTTCATCATAAGGAATTGATATGAAAAAAATTTGGCTTATTCTCACCCTACTGATTTCAACAACTATTTATGCTGGTGGTGGACTTACCCACATGTTTATCGCAAAAGAATCCATCGCAAAAATCACAAATCCTACACTACAAAATATTCTGCAAAACAACTTCGATAGTTATCTCGTCGGTGCATACTATCCAGATTCAGGCTATGTGAAAGGTGCGCATTATGGCGAAGATTCGCACTGGGACCCTTTTATTTATGCTTTCGCCGATTATATAAAAGAAACCTACCCTCTTTTAAATAACCCTTCACTCATCGCATTTTTATTTGGATGTGCGGCGCATCGAGAGTCGGACGAAATTATGCATTCGACCTTTTACCCTGAAGTTGCAAAATATGATTTTGATGGGGATTATCAAAAAGCGCATCAATTTGCCGATCCTGGTATTGATATGTTTTTAAATGTCGAACATATTATTGATACACCGCAACAATGGAATATTCCGATTGACGATTTATTAAATATATATCATCGAATGGGGAAAGATGAATATACGAAAAAAGAAATTGAATGGGGAACTTCAGTGATTCATGCGGCAAATATTTCGGAAAGAAAAATGGGGAAAAATATTTCCCGTTCGTTCACCAAAAAAATGCCGTGGACCGCGGTACATTATTTCGATTGGAATGAAGGCGGTATTTTAATGGATATCCAAAAAGTTGCGGATTATCAAAATAATTTATGGGGTTATTTAACGGAAAATACTCCTAAAAAGTAAAATTGTCATTGCTGCGAGCCTAATGCCTGTCATGCCAACATGCTTTTAGCTGGCATGACAGCTGGATTACAATAACCATATGAATTTTCATTACATAATGAATTATGCATTTTTATGTTAAAATAAAAATAAAGGATAAGATGCATGCAAAAACTAGATAAATTATTAAAAGAATGGGTTTTAAAAGGCCTCATTAACAATAATGAAGCGAAGCAAATTCTGCATTACGAGTCCAACAAACCACAAAATAGCTACGCCATTATCAGCCTCATCACATTAGGGGTGATTATTGTCGGTATTGGCATTATTTCCATTGTTGCCGCAAATTGGGATAAAATTCCGTCTGATATTAAATTATTAAGTGATTTTTTAATATTGTATATTTGTGGAATGGGAATTGTGTATGCTTATCAAATGATATTATCCAAGCCTCCCTTTCCATATTAATCCTTACTATTACCGCTTTTTTTATGGCAAGTATCAAATTTCCTCGCATGTTTCAATGGTGTGTTATCTTAATTGGAATACGCTTTGTCTTTCTTTATTTTCAAGCGTTAGGCGGTCTCGCAACAACAGGCGTCGGATTAATTATTTCGGGTATCGTCATCATTTCGCTCTGCATATTATGGAATAAATATCGAAAACATTTAGGGTTATGGCGCTTCCTTTCAGGCATTGAAAAATTCTATATTCCAGAAGCTTATGGAAAACTGCTTAATCAAGAAATTCGCGATAAAAAGGCAAGCATTCTCGTTGTCATCCCCAAAACGGGCAACCCTCTCGTAAAAGACTTATTAATTGATGGGAAATCTTACCGTACGCTTAAGCTCGAATATAATCCCTAACTCATCAAAATCTAACACTTGCATTTTATCGCATTTTGCTTTACCTACTATAGTTAAGTGGAATTGACACGATAAGGGAAGCATCATGCCATATTACAATTTAGGCGAATTGGAATACGATATTCTTATAGACAACAAAGGAGAACAGGATGAGAAGTTACCAGATAGAATTGTCAATGCAATCAACCTCATTAAAGACACCGATACTAAAATCACTTTTCCTTGGATTTTACAAATTTTAAAGCGTAATGAAGGAATAAGGGCATGGGAACAAGCCTACCATCATTGGGCTCTTCTTCGAAAAATATTTGGCAAAAGTGAAAAAGACGATGAGAAGAATATCAATTCCACAGATATTTTGAAAACTTTTAATAGAACAAATCAAATAGAAAAACTCGAAAGAAGCCAACAAATTCAAGAATATATTTTAAAAACTGCAGATGCCATAGAAGCAATAAAAATAACACCACAAAATTTGAAAGAAGTACTTGCGCTTATATGTATTATTAAAGGAATTAGTCTCCGTTTCAAGAATTTAGATCAGGGACAAATGAACGGCGTAGTTACCAATTGGGTAGTCTATTGCATGACGCAAATTATCGTCTCTCAAACAGGGAAAACGCGAGAAGAAAATTTTACTCCTATTGTTGATAGTATTGAAAAACTAACTAATAGTTCGGTCTTGACGCGTAGAATAATTCCAAAAACAATGATTCCTAAAAAAAGGACAAAACTTAAGTTCGTACATTTTAAACAAGATATAAATTCATACACAGAAGATAAACCATTTAATTTAGAAAATGCCATCATTCAATCAACAAACATTGAACTTGAAATTAAAAATGCAAAAGATGATTTTATTGAAAAATTAATTCAGTATGAAGCCGCAAGAAAAAAAATGACAGAACTCAAAAAAGTTGAAGATGACATATACTATGCGCTCGACAATAATCGAGTTATACCCTATGAATCAAGATATATTGAAGTGTTCCCATTACGGCAAACCGAAAGATTATCATGGGAAAGTTATGCTTCGGAACAAAATTATTATTATTTTTATTTCATCTCACTGATAAAAAGATTAATTGGTTATTATGAATCGCCACATGAAGTGATGAATCCACTTTTACAATATATTCAAAGAGAAGAAAAACAATTATTAAATGATTATACGATTGTTCAAACAGCCAATTCAGAATATCAACGATTAAAAAAAATAAAAACCCAATTAAACCTAGACATTCAATCGACTAAAATCGCAATGAAATTACAAAATCGATCGACGTCATCAAAAAACTTCGATGAAGTCAAATCTCCCTTTTATGTTGATCTTGAAAAAAAGAATAAACAAAATATAAATCCCGACAATAAAACAAAGAAATGGAAACGATATATTGCCGCCTTTTTTAAAATTTTATGTTGGACTGGCATTGGAATAGGTGTTGGTTTTGGAGTTGGCACACTTATTGGAACTTTTATTGGAGGAGGAATTGCAAATATTATTTCGATTCCTCTTTGTATGCTTATGGGAGGTGTTGCTGGATTTATCGCATCCAGTGTATATGTATGCTGGCGATTTAATAATCCGCCATCGCCACCCCCTTCAGTATGCGTCGATGTTTGTCAAGCAAACCCAGTTACACAAAATATTTATAAAAAACTAAAAGTCCAACCTAAAATTCAACATGATCCCTCACCCACTCCATTAAACGTACCATCAGAATCAGATCACTTAGATCATAAGCATTCTACACCATTTAGCGAAACATCTTATACAATAGCACCAAGACCTTAACTAAAAAAAAATGTTTGCACTTGACAGAGTGCAAGCATTACATTCAATATAAATGATGTAAGGCAAAACAAGGATGTCGATGATGCCTCTGCCAATTAAATCTGTAAAACTAAATCAAATTGAATTTCTTCGCATTAAAACTGCTGTTTCTGCCAATGAGACTGAAGAAGTTAATATTATTAACCCCGATGGTTCAAAGCAACGGGCGTTTTATAAAAAATGCAATAATGAAAAATACCTTCCAATGCTCGCTAAATATGTGGTCGCATCGAGCGTCTTAGTGCGCGCTGCAATAGGAGAAGAAGCCTCTGAAGAACAATTAGTATTTGATAATAATAATCGTGTTGTAGGTACAATTTCTTTACCTTTACCCGAATTTATCCCCTTACATACACTCTTTAATTTCAGTACCCATGTCAATCCTGATTATCAATCCTATGCAGTGCCAGATAAAAAATTACTACTAAAAAAAAATGTGGCACCTATTTTATTTGCACTTTATTATCATTTAAATAACGATTCACATCCGGCAAATGTAAGCATATTTGGTTTAATTGACTATGATGAATTCCATTTTACCATGACTTCGATTCTTAAATACGGTAAACAGCACATCATTAAATTAACAAAAAATGACATATTACGTTTTCCTAATATTGCATTCGGAACTCGCACACATTGGCTCACTTACCCGATCCCCGCAAGCCCGAATATTTTAAAAACATATCAAACCAATGCTTTTAGAGAATTAGAAAAAGAGGCTGATTTTATAGATCAAAAGTTTTCTGC
>JABDEN010000058.1 GCA_013287025.1 Gammaproteobacteria bacterium
AAAATATCGATCGTAGGCCAGGTCGTCAGGCCTTTTTCAATTTGATGCTGATGATATTTCTTGGTTAAGGTTGCAGCGAGACGACGATTTGGCGTGATTAGCGTCGAATCTTCACAAAACTGGTCGAAACTTATTTCCATGGATTTTTTACTTCAAAAAATAAACACTGAATTGTAACCCAATTCCATTCGTGGGGGTACTTAGCGCGATGGTTGCGTGATGCAGTTCGGCAATTTGATGAACAATGGCAAGCCCGAGGCCGCTTCCTGTCGCGGTTTCGCCCATGCCGCGATAAAAGCGTTCGAATACGCGATCACGTAACTCATCAGGAATACCCGGCCCGGTATCGATGACATGTAAAATGACTTTGTTTACCGTTTCTACAATACTAATCGTAATGGAGCCTTTTTCAGGGGTATAACGAATGGCGTTATCTACGATATTTCTGATTAAAATCCCAATGGCCGTGTCATTACCTTGAATAATGCTGTGATTCGGCGCGGGGGAAAGTTCAATGTCTACATTTTTCTCGAGCGCAAGATGTGCGAGATGCGCGATCACTTCTGTCGCTATTTTGTGCAAATCGACGGGTAAAAAATCATTTAATCTTTCTTCTTGTGAAATTCGACTTAATGTTAAAAGTTGCGCTACTACGTGCGAGCTTCGATCGACGCCTTGGACAACTTTTAGTAAAGCTTGATGACGATCTTGCGCATTTTCGGATTTCAGTGCGACTTGTGCTTGCATCTTTAATGCGGCGAGCGGTGTACGAAGTTCGTGCGCTGCATCCGCGGCAAAACGTTTATTTCGCTCAAACGCAGATTTTAAGCGAATAAATAATTGATTGAGTTCAATCACGAGTGGTTTTATTTCGATAGGTAAGTGTGTGGCATCGACAGGTTCAAGATAGGTGGAGGCCCGATTTGAAATTTCAGTTGTCACGCGTGTTAATGAACGCAATGCGAGACCGACAATTATCCATATTAAAATCGCAAAAATAGGATAAGTAATTAACAAAATATAGCCATTATTTCGTGTGATTAAATCAGTTAAGCCATTTCGCATGTTGTACAATTCGGCAACAACAATTTTGGTATCGGTTCCATTTTCCATACCGGAATAAACACGCCAATCTTCGTCACGAATCACAACATCATGAAAACCTAAAGGGGTATTGTTTAAGTTAATCGTTTTACTATTGAGAGAGTGAAATAATAATTTGCCTTTTTTATCCCAAATTTGAAACATAAAATGCGGTGTCTGCGTCGATTTCAAATAAGCATTAATTTTATTTTGTGTAATAATATCAATATTAGCGATTTGATTAAGTTTTTCTACGACGGAAAAAATTTTAATTAATTCGGTATCTAAATAAGGTTGAATAATTTGTTTGTCGAGAAAATAATTTCCGATGGCCGTGATCGAGGACGCGACACTAATACTAAGAAACAAACTAATAAATAAAAAACGACGAATGGAATAAATCATTTGTCATCTTTGCTCTTATTGATCATATATCCAATACCACGAATGGTATGAATAAATTCCTGGCCAAACTTTTTTCGCAAGTTATGGATATGTACTTCCAATGCATTACTGTCGACGTCTTCCCCCCAACCATATAATGATTGAGCGAGATGTTCGCGAGATAATACGCGCCCTGCGTTTTCTAATAATTTTTGCAACAATGCAAATTCACGCCTCGATACATTCACAATTTCATTATTGAGTTGGACCGTATGTGCGGCAGGATCTAATTCAATATTGTCATGAATTAATGTGGGTTCTGCGCGGGTCGTAGAGCGTCTTTGGAGCGCGCGCAATCTTGCGCAAAGTTCGTCTAAATCAAAAGGTTTGATAAGATAATCATCCGCGCCGCTATCTAAACCTTTGACGCGATCTTCTATGGATTCTCTTGCGGTTAATATAATAACGGGGGTCGTTTTGCCACGTGAGCGTAAATTTTGCAAAACATTCATTCCAAGGAGCTTGGGTAATCCTAAGTCAAGCACCAATACATCAAAATTTTCTGTTCGTAATGCTTGATCTGCAGTTAAACCATCTTTTAACCAGTCGACGGTGTAACCATATTGGACTAATCCTGCACGTAATCCATCGCCTAATAATTCATCATCTTCCACTAATAAGATACGCATCCTTTTGCTCCATTTTTCCTAGTTTTTTATACCAATTTAGCTGCTTTGTAAAATAATAGCAAATGGCAAGGAGCCCTCCGACTACCTATTGCTTATGTTAATAGGTATAATACTTAAAAATTTTCTAAAGGATTTATCCGTGTTAAAAAAATGGAGTTTGTTATCCGCGCTCTTCTTATCTTCTCATACCTATGCTGCGATTGATCTTTTCCTTGCGGGTGGTGGTACCTATACAGATTTTTCTAGTGAGAATACGACTGTCGAATTGAATAATAGGGTAACTAATGAATATGATGCCAATAATCAAAAAAATTGGAATTTATTAGGCGGCATTGGGGTTGGCTACACATTTCCTTTATCACCGTTATTTCAATTAAGTACTTATTTATCTGGTTATGTCGTAGGTTTGGGTGATGTAGAAGGTATCGAGCATCCGTTGGTGAATATAGGAAGTAAGTTTGACACCTTAAATTATCAATTCAAAGTCAATAGCTATGCCATCATGGTCGAATCTCGATTGGCTGTGACCCGTTACCCTTTGCAACCTTATGTATTGGCAGGTGTAGGGGGATCATGGAATGAGCTATTTAGTTATGAAGAATCTCCGACGAACCCTAATGGCAGTGCTGCACCGATTCCAGAGGGTTTTGAGAATCATGGCCAAGCTTCTTTCGCGTATCAAGTCGGGGTGGGCTTGCAATATAATTTTCTGCAAGGTGATGTGGGCCAATGTACTTGGCAAGTGTCGTTAGACTATCGATATATGAATTTTGGTGAAGGATCGTTAAGTCCAAATCCCACTCAAACCACCGATGAAGCGTTATCCATTTCAAACATCAATACGCAAGCCATCGTATTGACATTGCATTTTGCGACTTAAGGATTGATTCATGAATAAAGTTTTATGGGGATTGGTACTATATTTTATTGCCGGAAGTGTGTTTGCAGAAGCGGTGATGACGATCACGACATCATCCACCGATGTGCCAGTCACTCGCTCAGGTAGTACGAGTTCAGTGGTTTTTAATGTGCTAAATAGCTCAACGACGACGTTGACGCAGCTAACTGTCGATCCTGATTTTGGCGTTCCCTCCGGTGTTTCTGGTATAACAACCTCTGCCGATACTTGCACAGGCGCGACCCTTTCGCCACATGGTGTTTGTACTTTTACCGTAAACATTCAAGGCAACACGACTTTACCTAATCAATTCTTTTTATCTCCCAGAGTATGCGCTTTCAACAATTCGGTTTGTTCCCAACCAGCGAAAGCAGATCGACCAGAAGTCATTGTGATTAGGCAAGTTTATGTCGCGAATGCCGGTGGTAATAGTATTTCTGTCTGTGAAATTAATTCTACGAATAATCAGATTACTGCTTGTGTGAATGCGTTTTCTGGTGATCCACTCGATGCGCCGGTGGGGTTGATGATGACATCAGATGGTAAGCAAGTGTATGTTGCAAACTCTGGCAACGGTGTGATTGCGTTATGCACTGTCAGTGACGATGGTACATTTTCGACATGTGAGGGAACTGGTATTGTTTTAGCCTCACCCAGTGATGTCGAGCTCAATCCGGCAGAGACTTTTGCTTATATCACCTATCCAAGTGCGAGTACTGTTATCGTATGCGAAGTTGCAGATGATGGTACATTGAATACTTGTACTTCAACCGCCAATGATTTGAATGGACCATCATCGATTGTCTTTAATAATGCTGGCACGATTGCCTATATCACTAATGCTAACAATAACACAGTGTTAGTTTGTACCGCGGATGTAACTAGCGGCGCGTTGAGTGGTTGTACTTCAACTGGTTCAGGATTCTCGGCGCCACAGAGTATCGATTTAAATGGTAATAATAAGCTTAGCTATATTGCGAATTATTTATCGATCACAAACACGATATCTTCCTGTCAAATTTCTGATTTAACCACCGGTGTATTTTCTTCTTGTGCGGTATCAAATCAAAATATTACGAATCCATTCGGTTTAGTGTTAAGCCCGAATAATAATATTCTGTATGTTACCCAACCGAGTTCCAATAGTATTTTTAAATGTAATGTAAATACCGGTAATGGTGTATTAAGCGATTGCGGCGTGACTTTTAGTGGAATTGAGTTGTCTTCGCCGATGGGGATTGTGATAAATTAATAATAACTGGCTTTGTCATCCTGAACGAAGTGAAGGATCAGTTTACTTCCATAATATGGTGATGAATTAAACCGATCCTTCACTTCGTTCAGGATGACCTCATTTATGCAACGACGCCTTTTGTAAGGGATATCACCCCATCACATTGACAACCCCATTTCCAAATGCTAGTTTATTTCGACTATTCTAGGGATCACTTAAATTTATGGACATTAAGTTTAACCACAGTATTATGCGCATTGCGCATTGCGCATTGCGCATTGCCATTTCATTTTTAGTATTTTCTAACGCTTTTGCCACTTCTTCTTATTCGATCTTATCCAACTGGCGGCCACTCATAGGTGGTAATTTAGGCGCGGCTATTTCATCAGACGTGGGCAAATCGCAAGACTTTCCCATTCAAAATCCAATCACCGATGAGTTTTATGATTATTCTGCTGATAATAATACGCAAGGCAAATTATTATATGGCGCCTTCGTGGGTGCAGAAAAAGAATTTTCACAAAAGTTTTATTTACAATTGGGATTTGATTTCAATCAAGAACAGCCTTTTTCTGCTGAAGGATCTTTTGTACAAGGTGCGGATGCACAATCAGCAGATACTTATCATTACAGCTATCGAATTATAACGCGCCAATTGTTAGCTGAAGGTAAATTATTATATCCAGTCAAAAAACGTTGGTATCCTTATTTATTAGTTGGTTTAGGGGCTTCTTTTAATAATAGTTATCACTATCGCACGGATGTTCCGCCTCTTTTAACTCTCACACGTACCTATTCCAATAATTCTACGACTTCTTTTAGTTATGCCGTAGGGGTGGGTGTCGATGTGGATGTGATTTCTCATCTTCGTCTGGGGCTGGGTTATCGATTCACGGATTTCGGCAAAGCCAGTTTAGGTCAGGGTAATATTGATGGCACGGAAGTATCAGGCACGTTAACGCAATCTCATCTCTATACCAATGAAGTACTCGCCCAATTAACTTATATTTTTTAAAAAAGGATTTGTCTCGTGCGAATTCACACATTAAAGAACTCATTAGTTTTATTGTTGTTATGTTTCATGAGCGCCTTTGCTTATGCTTTGCCTTTTAATATCGAGCCTAAAGCAGGTCAGCCATTTCCAACGACGGTCCAACCCGGTCAAACCGTGACGGCTTATTATACGGTGACGAATAACACGATTTCGCAGCGAAATGATAATTTTGTAAAATCCTTGCCTCAAAATGTCACTCAAGTCGTGAGTGGCGGTACATTTAGTGATACTTGCGGGAAAACGTTTAATTTAACTCAAAAAGGCTTACCGAATGATAGTTGTACTTTGCAATTAACTATTTCGGGCCCTGTTAAAAGTAATGATCAAAATAGATTGCTGGTATGTTTTCCAGGAGGAGTCACTTGCGCGGGTACCACAACGCCATTAAATGTGGTGCAAACGCCAATTGTGGGTTTAAGCTCGATTGTGGTGACACCTTTTTTAAATAATATTGATATCAATGCTACAACACAAATGACGGCTGTTGGAGTTTATTCAGATGCTTCAACACAAGATTTAAGTTCCACTGTCGCATGGTTATCTTCTAACACAGCGGTGGCAACGATTTCTAATACAGGTATTGCAACAGGCATCAGTCACGGAAATACTACGATTACAGCCACATTCAATGGTCTTACCAGTAATAGCGCTATACTTGGGGTCGATAATCCGGTTTTTAGCATTGCTATCACACCTTCCGATCCAACTCAGCTGATTCCCGGAGGAACGACACAATATACAGCGGTAGCCACTTTTTTTGATCATTCCACAGGGGATATTACGTCATCCGCGACTTGGAATTCATCGAATACTGCTGTAGCCACTATTAATAATATTGCTCATCCAGGGCAAGCGACGGGCATTGCTTCTGGCACAACAAATATTACAGCAACGTTGGATAACGTTACGAGTAACTCAGCGGTTTTGAATGTGAATAATCTTTTATATACTACAATTCCAGAAGGGCTTGCGGTATCACCATTAGATGCGAATGGTGTTCCTCTTAGTCAAAACACAGTAACCCTAACTGAACCTATTCAAAGTATGGTAGTCAATACAGCAAAAACTTACTTGTATGGGATATTCGAATCTGGATCTATTGCAGGAGTTCAATACGCCATTGATCCAAACGATGGTTCACTAACTTTACACAACGGAGGGTTCGAGATAGTAGGGTTATCTAATGAATTTGTATCTGCAGCAATTAATCCAACCGATACTTTCTATTACATTGCAGATCGAAACAATGGATTAGTTTATTACTGTCCTATTTCTTCGCTAAATGGGTCTGTTAGTGCATGTCAAACAACGGGTAGTAATTTTGGTAGTGGTCCAACTTCAATTACTATTAATCCAGCAGGAACTCTTGCTTACATTACTAATGAGATTAGCGTTGTGGATTGCCCGATTGTTCAAACAGGTCCTGCTGCTGGAAGTTTAGGAGCTTGTTCACCACTCACTACGACAAATATAAGTTCTCCAACGAATCTGACATTTTTAAATGCTACATTAGCTTACATTGGTGGTTTTGTTAGCCAACTTGTTTATTGCCCAGTTAATCCAGATGGGACTTTTGGGACATGTAATGTAACCGGAAGTTCAGGAAACCAGACTTCTCCTGTAGTCATTAACTCAATCAACTCGCTGGCTTACATCACAACTTCTTTAGATTATTGCACAATCAATTTAGATGGGACATTAACAAATTGTCAACCCAATTCATCCGGTTTTGAATTAGGTAATTCAGGAGCGGTTATTTAGTTAAGCTTTAAAAAACCCCATTGTTAAGCAATTAGCAGTGGGGTTTTTTGCTAGAAAGTTATAACAAATCTTTATTCAATTGATATAAACGCGCATCCCATTTCGCGTGTTTCATCGGAATGGGAATGAGCAATCCGGGATGATTTTTTGAAACCTCAAGAATAGTTTCGCAATCTAGGGATTTTTTCACACAAAAACTGGCAAAAACATAATCCGGTTGATAGGTTTTTAAATATTCATAAACGTTTTTTTCATTAAGCACATGTGGATGCGGTATAACGGTGGTATTCCCATAAAAAATAGCGGTCACATAGCGATCTGCCGAATAAATCTTTACATCTTTTTGCGTTAAAATATTTCGATAAACAAATTCCGCCTGATCATCAAAAAAATGATAGCTATTCGTAAGCTTTGCATTCAGCGGATGAACGTGTTCGGATGTGAAATGATGTAAGTCAATTTGACGAGTAAAAGAGGTGCTTACAAAAACCAAAAATCCGATGACGAGAAAAAAAGGTGCAGCTTTTTTTGGAGTGAAATTCAAAAAATCCGTCATGACACGGGATTTTTTCAATTTCGTGATATTGAATGTATTACCTAAATAGTCATTTGCTGCAACGAGTACAGCACAACAAACTAATAAATAAAGTCCCAAACGGATATGATAACTACCTAACGTAAACCATAAAATAAAGCCGGGGATGATAAAAAATAAAAGTAACACGGATCGATAAATGGAATGACGGCATGCAAAAATCGTTAAAATAAATAAAATTAATAAAGTGGGTTGTAAGATAAAATAATCTTGGATTGATCCAATGAATGATTTGAATAAAGCGAAGGAGGTGACATGTTCCTGTTTAAGGGAGGCAACCATGACACCTTCATTATCATAAAACTTGCGGCCCGCGCCCGATAACCACACACCAGCTGGAATAAACAATAATAATAATGCTTTGGCGTCTAAGGAATCGATTTTTTTGTCGGTAATAAATTTAGCAATAATTAAGGCAGGAAATGCAAGATAACACCATAATAATCCCGGTTGTTTGCTAAGAGAGGCGGTAATACCGCAGAGTACTGCAAATAATAGATATTCTTTTTTGGAGGGGTCGGTTAAGTATTTTAGTAATAGCATCAACGATGTTGCAATTGCTGCAGCCAGCATGGAATCCGCATAGCCCAATGCATGAAAAGTATAAAAATTAAATTGTAAAAAACCCGGAAAAACAACGATGCAAATCAGACATAAGTAAAACAATAAAAAATCTTTGGTTTTTTGGCTTGAAAATGCAATGGCATTCATCATGGTAAATGGAAATGCAACTAATAAAACTTTAACGACACCTTGGTAATTAATATTTCCGAGTACATGATAACAGTATGAAATAAGGATGGAGAAAAAAGGTGGGTAACCAATAGTGTCAGGCACTTTTCCATGATAAAAAAGCAATCCCCAATAATTCCAGCTGGCGAGCGCATCGTTCGATCGAAATGAACTTAATCCGCAAAATGCAATAAGCGGTAATAAAATACCGAGATTAATGAGTAATAAATACAAATCATTTTTTTCCCAATCGAGCGTGTTTTTATTTGCGTATGATTTCACTCGAATAATAGAAATAAAAAATAATAGTAGGGTAATGCCAAGCACAATCGCATGTTGATACTTATGCAAAGTAAATAAAAAAAGTCCTATGGAATTCACGAGTAAAATACTAATGATAGGAATGCTTGTTGCGAGAAGTGGAGAGCGAATTAATGAGGGAAAAAAAGCAAGCGCAGGCGAAATTAATACAACAGTAAATAAAAAAATGGCTAAGGGAATATAACAAACGGCTGTGTAAAATATTTCGTATAAATCCATGTTACCCTACGCTTGGTGCTTAGCCGAAAAAACAAATATTCTTTGAACGGTAAAATTAAAAATAAAAATGCAGACATCGGCAATTAATTTTCCATAATAAACATTCATGAAATGATTTCTTGTTAATGCTTCAATAAATAGGTAAGACAAAAGCATAGAAAATACCGCTAAGCTTACATATTTGATAAACTCTGATCTCCAATTATTTTCGGATTTGAATATCAGTTGTTTGCATAACGTAAAATTAAAAATTCCAGAAATCACTCGAGCGCCCGCGACACTGAAAAATAAATGATGCGTAAAAAAGTAAAAAAGGGTAAAGAATAAAAAATCAACCGCGGCGCCGCTTAACGATCCTAAAATATAACGAAAA
>JABDEN010000059.1 GCA_013287025.1 Gammaproteobacteria bacterium
TTACAAAAAAATAACAAAGCATTACATGTATTAGGTTTAATTTCACCGGGCGGTGTGCATAGTCATGAAACGCATATCTATGCATTATTAGATTTCGCGAAAAAAATGGATTTAAAAAAAGTATACGTCCATGCTTTTTTAGATGGTCGCGATACCCCACCGAAGAGTGCGGCAAGCTCACTTCAGGAACTGCAAAAACACGGGAAAATTATTTCCATCATTGGTCGTTATTATGCGATGGATCGCGATAAACGATACGAACGTGTCGAAAAAGCTTATGCGCTTATTACAACTGGCGCGGCCGCGTTCACCGCCGAAAATGCATTAGATGGATTGAAAGCCGCCTATGCCCGAAATGAGACTGATGAATTTGTTGAAGCAACGCGTATTGGCAATGAAAATATTGCGATGGAAGATGGTGATGCCGTCATCTTCATGAACTTTCGCGCAGATCGTGCGAGACAACTCACACGTGCTTTTGTCGATCCTGATTTTAGCGGATTTTCTCGAAATTTTTGGCCAAAAGTTCGATTCGTCACCTTAACTGAATATGACAGTACCTTGAACGTCCCAGTACTTTTTCCAAAAATTTCACTGGATAATATTTTTGGTGAATACATCAGTGAAAAAGGTTTGCGACAGTTACGCATTGCTGAAACTGAGAAATATGCACACGTCACTTTCTTTTTTAATGGCGGAGTAGAAAAACCGTCTTTTGGTGAAGATCGCATACTCATTCCCTCCCCTAAAGTTGCGACTTATGACTTACAACCCGCCATGAGCGCAGAAGAAATTACCGATCGTCTTATCGCAGAAATTCCTAATTACGATGTTATTATTTGCAATTTCGCCAATCCCGATATGCTCGGTCACACCGGAAATTTTGAAGCGACGGTAGAGGCTATCGAAGTGATCGATCGTTGTCTTGCCAAAATAATTCCCGCTTTGCAAGCGGCCGGAGGAGAGGCTTTAATCACAGCGGATCACGGTAATGCGGAATTAATGTTTGATAATAAAACCCATCAACCACACACTGCACATACCCACGAGTTAGTTCCCCTCGTGTATGTTGGGAGAAAAGCAACCTTTACGAAATCTAATGGCGTTTTATCTGACATCGCTCCCACTATGTTGTATTTGCTAAATATCGAGCAGCCCAAGGAGATGACCGGAGAAACACTGCTCCATTTAACCTAAACTCCTTCTTTTTATACAATCTGTGTAAATATATTGATAAAAACAGGGTAAAAAACCCTTTTTTTACATAATGGTATGCCCTAATACCAACTTTCGGCTAACTAGAGGAAAATAAACTATACTAATAGTGATAGTCATTCTCTTCTTGCGGGAACATACCTTATGAAAATGATATCCCTCGTCACCATCGCTAAAGCCGCCGTTATTGTTTTATTGTGTGTTGCATTAGGTTCTTTTTCTTTTGCTTTTAAGGAAGAAGATAAAAATATGCTGACACCAAGTACTGCTACTTCTACTTCGCAAACAGAAACACTGCAAAAGGATGATATCGATCGTTTCACCAATGCCATTGCGCAAATTAAAGATTTTTATGTGCAACCCATTAACGATAAAAAATTATTAGAAGATGCCATTCGTGGCATGTTAAATGGTTTGGACCCACATTCTGAATATTTAGATGAAGATTCTTATAAAACATTGTTGATGTCGACAAGCGGCGCTTTTGGTGGCCTTGGGGTTGAAGTCACGGGCGAATATGGTGTGCTAAAAGTCGTAAGCCCAATCGATGATACACCAGCTGCTAAAGCTGGGTTAAAACCTGGCGATTACATTGTGGCAATCAATGGCAAATTAGTGAATGACATGACGATGAATGAAGCCGTCGA
Source organism: Gammaproteobacteria bacterium (assembly GCA_013287025.1). Next base: position 1,863 of record JABDEN010000059.1, read on the forward strand.
TAATATGCGTGGAAAAAAAGGTACGCTAGTCACTTTGTCCGTTATCCGTAAAGGTGAAAAACAACCGCTTTCCTTCAAAATGACACGCGAAATCATTCGCATCACGAGCGTGAAAAGTAATCTCATGGCGAATGGCATTGGTTATGTGCGAATTAGCGAATTCCAACAACCGACTACCGAACTCATGATTGCGGCTATTGATAAATTGAAAAAAGAAGCTGGCGGAAATTTACAGGGGTTAATTTTAGATTTACGAAATAATCCTGGCGGTTTATTAGAAACTGCTGTGCAAGTTGCCGATGTATTTTTAAATAATAACAATACGCATAAATATAAAGACCTCATTGTTTACACGCAAGGACGTCTCGCCAATTCACAATATAGCGCGAAAGCGACGCATGCCGGAGATATTTTGAATGGTGCGCCAATGGTCATATTAGTCAATGAAGGTTCTGCCTCCGCGTCAGAAATTGTGGCCGGTGCCCTTCAAGATTATCATCGTGCTGTCATTGTCGGTACGACAAGTTTCGGAAAAGGTTCTGTGCAAACCGTCCTACCTTTAGATAGTACGCATGCATTAAAATTAACAACGGCACTTTACCACACGCCTTCTGGCAGAATTATTCAAAATAAAGGTATTACGCCAGATGTAACCGTAGAAGATTTAAAGGTTCAGCAAACCAAATTGGACAACAATATGCTGGCCCCCATTCGCGAATTCGAATTAAAAGGACACTTACCTGGCGACGTGACCAAAGCGACGACGAATACCGTCACCGTAGTTCCAGATAATTCTGCGAATTTAGCGCAAACAGACTTTCAATTGTATGAAGCAATGAAAATCTTAAAAACCATGATGATGTATGGTCAAATCCAAAGTATGATGCCGCAGCATACGGCGTCTAATTAACGTGAATTCTACATAAGCACGTCGTGCTTATGTCAGAAGAGTCGTTATCCCGGAAAACGTTTTTTGTTTGTCCGGGATCCATGCTACATCACTAAAATCGCATCAATTTCAACTAATGCACCTTTTGGCAAAGCGACCACTTGAAAGGTCGTACGAGCAGGATAAGGCTCTTTAAAGTATTTTGTCATTGCCTCATTCACCAAAGGCGCAACATTAATATCCGTGAGATATACGGTCAATTTCACAATCGAATTTAAATCGGCGCCCGATGCTTCCGCAACAGTATTTAAATTGTCAAAAACGCGGGAAATTTGTGCTTCGACCCCTTCCACTATTTGCATGGTGGCAGGATCTAAAGGAATTTGGCCAGAAAGATAAACCGTGTTGCCGGATTGAATTGCTTGTGAATAACAGCCTATTGCTTTGGGGGCTTTATCAGTTTGAATTACTTTTTTCATTTTACTCCCGTTGTGTACAATTTATTATTAGGATCTTGTCATGCCAGCATGCTTTTAGCTGGCATGACAGACTTTTACAGATACAAATTATCGCGGTGTGGTGTTAGGCGGGCAAGTTTCACCATTCGGTTTGCAGCAACAGCAGCGGCAGCAGCAAAGGCAAAGATTATAAAGCCATGCCCAAATGATACCGATGACAAATCCTTCTAAAAATCCCCAAGCAAGTGCAATAAATGCACCTTTTAGAGAAGCTTCTAAACCTGGATAAACAGAAGCCCATTGATCAATGATGCTAGTGCCAAATCCATATTTCCAGCTACCGATCGCAAATAACAACATAAAAATTCCACTGACCAATCCAAGTGAAATCCCGAACGCGAGGGCGCTTAAACGTCCACATTTGCATTTCTTACCCATAAACATCTCCTTAAATCCCTTAATGAAATCGATTATGTCGCATGTCAGCATTCCCATTATAACTCGGATTCCCTTAAGTTAATATGTCGCTGTCGTCATCAACTATGTCATGCCAGCTAAAAGCATGCTGGCATGACATAGTTGCTAATGAGTTGCAGTTTAACGGTGAACAGTTTTTCTTATGTATTCGGTAACATAAGAATGCAACTTTTCTTCATCGCTATTAAACCACATCGCATCCTGCCAGCTTCGAAGCCATGTTAACTGGCGTTTTGCAAACTGACGGGTTGCAATAATTCCTTTTTCGCACATATCATCAAATGAAGAATTATTTTCGAAATGCTCCCAAACTTGACGATAACCCAGTGATCGCATGGAAGGCATGGATAAGTTGAATTCACCGCTTTCATAAAAATATCGTACCTCATCCACCAAACCCATTTTTAGCATCGCTAAAAAACGTAGGCGAATTTTTTCATGTAAATTTGCACGATCAACAGGCGCGAGAATGATATTCAACACCTGATGATCCGTGGGACTTAAGTGATTTTTTAAAGCAGAAAATTTTTCTCCCGTCGCTAAACAAACTTCTAACGCGCGCTGTATACGCTGTCGATCGTGTGGATGAATTTTTTCGGCCGCCTCCGGATCTAACGCTCTGAGACGCTGATGCATGTTGTCCCAACCTACGCTTTCGCCTTCTTTATCCAATTGCTCACGTAAAAGTTCATCTCGCGCAGGAAGTGTTGCAATTCCTTTTTGGAAACTATGGAAATACATCATCGTGCCACCCACTAATAGCGGAATTTTTCCGCGTGAAAATATTTCTGCTATTTTAACATTCGCGTCCCGACAAAATTCTGCCGCAGAATAAGATGCTTTCGGATCACAAATATCAATTAAATGATGCGGTGCAATTTTCAAAGTTTCTGCATCCGGTTTAGCACTACCAATATCCATTCCGCGATAAATCATCACAGAATCCACACTTACAATTTCAAAGGGAAAATGCTGGATTAACTCGACCGCTAATGCCGTTTTACCAGTTGCGGTGGGGCCCATTAAGCAAACAATCGGAATTCCCATCATTTGCCCCGCAAAAATAATTTGTCTAATTCATGCAAAGACAATTTTGCCCAAGTGGGGCGCCCATGATTACATTGATCACTATGTTCAGTATTTTCCATCGCACGCAACAGTGCATTCATTTCAGAAATGGATAATTTACGATTCGCACGAACTGCTGCATGACATGCCATGGTGCCTAATGAATGTAAAATTTTTTCTTCGAGTTGCGTCGTTTCATCATTCATATTTAAATCGGAAACCATATCACGAATCAGCGTTATCATATCACCTTCAAGTAATTCATAAGGTATTTCGCGAACTACAACGGATTCTTTGCCGATACGATCCATTTTAATTTGTAAGTTTTCAAAAAATTCAATCGCATTTTCGATGATATCTGCTTCACGCTCACTGACAGTGATCGTGATGGGAATTAATAAAGGTTGGCGAATATTTTTTTTATCCAGATAATGTTTTTTTAATTTCTCATAGATGACACGTTCGTGGGCGGCATGCATATCTACTAAAATTAAACCTTCTTTGTTTTCAGCAAGAATATAAATATTTTGTAATTGTGCGAGCGCGAAACCGAGTGGGTATTCTTCTATTAAAGTCGTTTGTTCAGTGATAATTGGTGTGAGAGGGGCTTGCAATGATTGGTAGGCGGCGATTTTTTCAGAAAAATTTTGTCTCGGTTTTACTTCAGAGTATTGCTTGGAATGGATCCTCGCCGGAGTGAAATCCTCGAAGGGGACGGGGATGACAGCAGGGGCAGGATTCAAAGGCAAAGCCGGCGCATGTTGCGTATGCGTACTTGCCAACACATCATGAATCGTTTTTTTAATAAAATCGTGCACTAAACGACTTTCTCGAAAACGCACCTCGTGTTTAGTTGGATGTACATTCACATCCACATCTTCAGGCGAAATTTCTAAAAATAGCACGAAAGCGGGATGACGATCGCCGTACATGACATCATGATATGCGAGTTTTACTGCATGACTAACTAACCGATCACGGACCATGCGTCCGTTCACATAAAAATACTGTAAATCTGCTTGTGACCTTGAAAAAGTAGGAAGTGCAAGAAAACCAGATAATTTTAATCCGAGAATTTCAGATTCGATTTTTACACTATTTTCCACAAATGTAGCACCACACAAATTTGCTAAACGAGCGCTTTCTTCCGTCTCACTTCTTGTCGATCGATAATGACGATGGATTTTTTGATTATGTTTTAATATAAAATTCACATCAAAATGACTCAGCGCTATTCTTTTCACACATTCATCGATATGATCGAATTCTGTTTTTTCTGAACGTAAAAATTTTTTTCGCGCAGGCGTATTAAAAAATAAATCACGAACCATAGCCGTGGTCCCTTCCGGATGTGCCGCAGGCTCGACTTCAATGGAATGCCCATTCGCGCTCGTGACCATGAAACCCGTTTTACCTCGCAACGCAGATATCAATGAAAAACGTGCCACAGCACTAATACTGGCAAGCGCTTCACCACGAAAACCTAAGGTCATGATTTTTTCTAAATCGTTTAAATTTTTGATTTTACTTGTCGCATGCCTTTCAAGTGCGACGCCTAAATCATCCGGATGAATACCTTTGCCATTATCGCGGACACGAATGAGCTTTGCGCCCCCATTCTCGATGTCGATTTCAATATCGGTCGCGCCGGCATCTATACTATTTTCGATAAGTTCTTTTACGACTGACGCGGGGCGTTCAATGACTTCGCCGGCAGAAATTTGATTGGCGAGTAAAGGAGTCAGTTTTTCGATGCGCATGAGGGGTTCTCTTCATTTTTCACTCTTTATGACTTATTCCGTTCCAATACCCACGAATCCCATTGTATAAAGCAAGTGCAATTTTATGCTGATGATCATGATCGCGCAAACGTTTTTCTTCGTTTTGGTTCGAAATGAAGCCGGTTTCTACCAAAATGGAAGGGATATCTGGCGATTTTAGGACCAAAAAGGGTGCACGCTCCACTGTCCTATAATGTAATCGAGTCACATCATCGAGTGAACCCAGAATGGATGTCCCCCAAAGAAGACTGTCTTTGATGGTTTGGGTTTTCGCTAAATCAATTAAAACGGATCGTAATTGAATACTTTGATCACCCAATTCGCCAAAATCGACCCCGCCCAATTCGGAATGATTTTCGCGATTCGCAAGCCATCTCGCTGCCATACTCGAAGCGCCATGGTCTGACAATGAATAAACCGATGCACCATTCGCATGTTTATTAAAATAAGAATCTGCATGAATCGCGATAAATAGGTCTGCTTTATTTTTTCGAGCGAGCGCTAATCTTTCACTCAACGAAATATAATAATCACCATCCCGTGTTAAAACCGCATGCATTCGCGGATGTTGATTGATGAGACGCGCCAATTTTTTGGCAATATCTAACACCACATCTTTTTCTTTCGTACCATGATCCCCGATCGCGCCAGGATCTTTTCCCCCATGTCCTGGATCAATGACAATGACAAGACGATTAGGTTTTACATAGGTCTCTCGAGATTGGACGGGAGAGATTCCATTTTTATTTTTGTTTAAGGATGAAAGTTCAAATGTTAAAAACGGAGCATTCTGTATTCTTGTAAAATTTTGCGGATTTTTTAAGTCAAAAACAATTCTCAACACATCTTTTTTTGGAAAACCTTCTCGAATTTTTTCAATCGGCGATTTTTGTTGTAAAGCAATATGCGCGAGATTCATTTTTAATTGTGTTTTTTCGAAATCTACCACTAAGCGATCAGGATGTTGTAATGTGAAAACGCGAGGGTCTTTTATATCTCCTTTAAAAATTATTTGTGTTGATTTGTTTTCCTTGATTTCAATCGTTTTCAATTCGAAAGCAGATGATATTAATGGAAAAAAAAATAGGCATAACAGTAAGAACTTATTCCACATACGGTAGATGTCCTAACACATTTTTTCCTGTGATGGTTGGCGCTTCAATAGAAATATGTCGCCCACTGTCCTCTGTTTTAAAATCATAAATAAGATCGGGATTGGGTAACATTTGTAAAACCGCATCGGGCCATTCTATGATGCAAATTGAATTTTTTGAAAAATAATCTTCGATGCCCAAATATTCTAATTCCAACGGATCTTTCACACGATAAAAATCAAAATGAAAAACGGTGATGTTGTCTAACTCATATGATTCAACAATCGTGTAGGTGGGACTTTTGACGTGACCAACATACCCTAACCCGCGTAAAAAACCACGTGTAAATGTGGTTTTTCCTGCACCTAAACCGCCGCGCAAAAAAACAATCGTGGGGGCTACGATATATTTTGACAATCGCGCACCGCATTCAAGCATTGCTTCTTCATTTGGAATGTAAATATTAAAATGCATTAATGATTTGTCTCAAAAAAGGTATTAAATCGGTTGCGATCATACCACGTTCGCCCCCATTTTTTGCAGCTAAATCTCCTGCTGTTGCATGCACAAAAACTCCCATTTTTGCAGCAGTCAATAACGGCAAACCTTGCGCCAACAAACCACCAATGACACCCGACAATATATCGCCTGTTCCACCCGTACTCATTCCAGGATTTCCTGCGTCACATCTCGCAATCTGATTCTCATCTGCAATTAACGTGTGATGCCCTTTTAAGATCGCAATGCCTCCGAATTTTTTTTGTAGCGCTTCCACTGCATTTTCTCTATTTCTTTGAATGTCTTCCGGAGAGGTTTTTAATAAGCGCGCCGCCTCGCCAACATGAGGCGTCAAAATCCAATGTGAATTTTTATGGGGTTTTTTGCTTAATAAATTTAATGCGTCCGCATCCACGACTAAAGGTTGTTTCGCTTTTATCGCTATTTTCCAAAGATGTTTCGACCAAGAAGATTGCCCTAAGCCAGGTCCCAATACAATTACGCTAGCACGCGCGAGGAGTGGTTTTAGATCCTTAGGCGAACTCACGCCATGCATCATAATTTCTGGATATAAAAGCAGTGAAGCATGTTCCACTCGCGTTGCAATACTTGCAAGACCCGCACCAATACGAAGTGCACTGATTGCTGCCATTTGTGTTGCGCCTAAAAATCCTTTATCCGAACCAATCACCAACACATGTCCAAACATCCCCTTATTCGCATCACGAGGTCTTTCAGACAAAACATTTTTAAAAGATGCCATATTTAATTTTTCAATCATAGTTTTTTAATCCTCGGTGGAATATATAAACTTAACGTGACGCTCGTCCCCAAAATGGCAACGACAACACATAATGCCATTAAAATTGGTATATCAATCCATGGTTCTATTAACATCTTCACACCAATGAAGGTCAGCATAATTGCAATGCCATATCGCAAAAGATGAAAACGTGCCGCCATGTTCGCCAACAAGAAATAAAGTGAACGGAGGCCAAGAATTGCAAAAATATTAGAAGTGAAAATAATAAATGGATCTTTTGTCACTGCAAAAATAGCAGGGATACTATCTAACGCAAAAATAAGATCAGAAATTTCAATAAAAATTAATACGAGGAATAATGGTGTTGCATATAA
>JABDEN010000060.1 GCA_013287025.1 Gammaproteobacteria bacterium
AAAAGCTTAAAAATGATTAGTGATTACATAAGCAAAACTAAAAATGTTGTGTATGGGTTTGATTGTTTCGAGGGATTGCCAGGAGATTGGGGAACGATTTTGCCACAAGGCGCATTCGCTATAAAAAAACTACCAAAAGTTCCTCATAATGCAGTTTTGGTTCTAATATATTTTTTGGTGGCAACTCTGTTAGATATTGTGCTACATGAATCCCACTTTTACTTAATTCTAGAAGTTCAACATGTTCATGTTGATTTTCAGCGCATAGTATAAGCCCTAAAGGTTGTTCTTCATTTTTTCTGCGTTCATATTTATCTAACCAACGCAGGTATAATTCTATTTGACCCTTATAGCTTGCTTTAAACTTACCTAATTTTAAGTCAATCGCTATAAGTCGCCTGAGTCCACGGTGGTACATTAACAAATCGATATAATAATCCTCATTATCAATAGTTATACGTTTTTGACGAGCTATGAAACAAAAATCAGTTCCTAGTTCTTGCAGAAACTTACATAGTTCATCCAGTATGGAGTCTTCAAGTTCTTTTTCACTAAAATTTGCAGGTAAATCAAGAAAATTTAAAATATACGGATCTCTAAAAACCAAATTGTGCGTTAATTCCTCATTTTTCTGGAGATGTTTAAGATCATGTTCAATTACTAATTCTGGTTGACGTGATATTGCGGTTCTTTCGTATAACATGCAATCCAATTTTTTGCGTAGATCACGTACGCTCCAATGTTCTAACCGACAAATTTCAGTATAAAACTGCCTTTTTAGAGGATCATCTACTGCGATTAATTCAACAAAATGTGACCATGATAATTGTGTCGACAGTGTCGACATTATCTTTTCGTTTGGATATAGTTTTGCAAGACGTATCATTCTAAACAATACTCGAGATCCAAACCCTTGCCCGTAGTAATTTTTAAGTTGTTTAGATAATTCTTTTATTATGGATTCACCGTATTCTGCGCGTTCTTCTTTAAGAATTTCTTGATATATGCGCTGACCGATTTTCCAATATAGCATTACCAAAATGGAATTAACTTGTTTAGCAGCGTCAGCCTTGGCTGAATCAATTAACAGGCTTATATCGGCTAAAAGCTGTGGTATAACTTCTTTCTCTGACATAAAAATACTCTCATATTAAAAAGTGTCGACGCCGTCGACACTATTGGTAACATATTGAAATATAACGAAATTATTTAATACTATCGCTTTGATTCTTGCTAATGTTCTTTATTTTTATTACCAAAAACACTTCTCCTTGTCTTTACAAAAATAAAATTCTAATATACAAAAACTAAATAATAAGGACAGTTCTAAATGGAAGCCAGAGCTTTATTCGAATTAAGTAAAAAGATGCAAGACGGTCCAAAACAATTGATCAATTCATTTTTCGATTTTTTGAATCCAAAAGAACATGACCTCGTTTTTTTTAAAGATTTTAAATCTTATCTTAATAAAAACATACTATGGATTAAACCAAACATTGAAAATCCCGCCAAAAGCGACGTGGATTTATTTATACAATTAACAACCGATCCCGCGATAAAAATAATTTTAAACAGAAGAAACATGCATGTACGAGCCACAGAAAGATTTTTCAATAAAAATAAAGCAAAAGGTAAAGATTATATTTACCTTAATTCATACAAACCTCTATTACATTCTCTTATTGAGTGGTCTTTTTATTTTACCCGTGACTTTATGACAAAACGCATTGAAATATTAATCAGTGAAGGAGCTGATATCAATATACAAAATAAATTTTGGCAGTCTCCTCTCATGTATGCTGCGGATAGAGGGAATTCATTCTGCCTACAAAAATTACTTGATTTAAAGGCGGACATTAACTATGACAATGGTAGATACACCGCAATAGACTATGCCGTCCGAAGTAACGAAAAAAACACGCTCAGAATATTATTTTTTAAAGGCGCGAAGCTGAACTATGATATTTATGAAAATGATTTCAAAAAACTATCTAAAAGCACTCTACAATTAATTAACGAATTAAAAACATTTAAATGGCTCTGCATCGAAGACATTCTCATAAAAAAAATTGACGAAGCCACGACTAAAACTTTACCTTTAGATCTCGTAAAAATGATAGCCTCATATGATGCCCGAGCTTCGTCGTGCGGTTATTTCAAAGTCATAAAAGAAAATGCAGAAGAAAAATATATTCCGCAAGAATTTAAAGAAACATGTGTCATCATGTAAAACGGTATAAGATAATCTTACAAAATATCCCCTAACAATAATCATTATGAAAACTATTTTTAGAAGTCGTCATGCCATCAATATAATTATTAATTATATCTAAACACTATACTCTTTTATTGATCGCCTGTTTCCGCCAATGTACGCCAAAGATTACATTAAATTGCGTAGCCTGCGCTATAGGGCATACAGTTTTGTTAAGTTTTTCAAGTTTCACAAAACCATATGCAGATAATGTTTTTAATGTCCTGGACAAATTACTAGGCTGACGTCCTGTAATATCAGCCAATTCTCGTATAGAACTAGGTTTTTTATCTGTTATAACCTGTAATAGCGCTTGGTTTTCGTCACTCAACACTTCAGCGAGAGATCGAATTGAAGTAAACCAAATTTTAGGTTCATCCGGTTTGGGCTTATATTTACCCTGTGCAATTGCAAGCGTTCGTTCACGTATTTCTTTTTGTGACATAATGCCAATTTTAAGAGTCTTCATACTCATATTTCCTCTTCTAATCCAAGTGCACGAAGTGTTTTATCAACCTCTGACCAAAAGTCTTGAAGTAATTGATACGCATTAACAAATTCATAAGAGATACCTTCATCTTTTGAGTGGCGGTGGCGATGGTCATATGTTTTTCTACCCTGATGGGTGCCTTTTTTCCTGGATTTTACAGCATGAGCATTGTCAAAGCCCATAATACGTTCACCATGACGATCATGCAACGTAAGGCTAAACGGATACCATGAGGTATCTCTTCCGTAATTTTTGGTATGCGGCGGACTTCAAATTTGGTCCAATACCCACCGACTTGTTCGATGACAACACCGTCTAAATCGAGGAGCGTATTAATATTTTTATCGTGGGCCATTTAGTTATCACCAGTTGATAACTATAACATTATACCATTAACGCTCTTTAGTCAAAATTTAAATTCGTTAAAGTTCACTAACCGGAGGTACCTTTTATGTAAGGGTATAAATGTAAACTAATATATTGAAAGAATCGTAAAACGACATTGATAATCATGGGTAGTGCTATATAAATAGCAGCTGGTATGGCAATAGCCGCTACGAGTTTAGTTTGATCGTGTGAATATTGAATGACGGTATTAATTAAAACTTTCAAAAGATAGGGATTCAGGGATATTTCAGATGACGATCTATCTAACTCAACTTTTTTTCTGAAACCAACTACCACCCACCAACAACACCGCGCCAACACAAATCGCACTATCCGCAATATTAAACGTCGGCCAATAATAATTCCCTGCGTACCATTGGATAAAATCAATAACCTGTCCATAATGCAGACGATCCCAAAGATTACCGAGTGCGCCGCCAATAATTAAACTTAACGCGATACATTCAGAAAATCGCTGCCAAGGAATCCGAATTAACCAAATGGCTAACGCAACACTTGCAATCACTGCAATAATTCCGAAGAAAAATACTTGCCATCCGTTCGCCCCATCTAAAAAACTAAATGCCGCGCCTTTGTTGTAGGACAAAATCAAGTTGAATCCTGGCATTACCTGCCAGGCATGATCCATACTTAAATAATATTGCGCCATTTCTTTCGAGATACGATCAAGCGCAATCACGAGAACGGTAAGCCAAATCCAGCGAATACCGCTTTCCCAAAAATTTATTTTAGGCATATTTCCGTATTTCTCCTTCACCATTGATATTGATTATGCATCGACCGCACAACGTAGGAAATCCTGGCTTTGATCCTACGTCTTCTACACGATGCCAGCAACGTTCGCATTTTTGCAATTCTCTGACTGAAGAAACTTGAATTCCCTCGTTCCCAACCGTAACGGAAGCGCCAGATGTAATAAAAACAAAACGTAATTCATCGCCCAATAAATCTAATAATTTTTTGGTGTCTGCATCACAACTGATTTTCACATTGGCTTCGAGCGAAGAACCAATCTCCCCACCATTCCGTTTTTCTTCAATCACCTTATTCACATCATCTCGAATTTTCCGGATTTTTTCCCAAAAATCTGCATTCATGACAGGGTCATTCAACTCCACGAGATTTTCATACCAAGTATTTAAAAATACCGATTCATTTCGCTCACCTGGAATAAACTGCCAAATTTCTTCTGCAGTAAATGTGGTAATTGGCGCGAGCCATCGCACCAGCGCTTCAATGATATGAAACATCGCGGTTTGCGTAGAACGTCGAGCCAAACTATCCGATTTTGTCGTGTATTGTCGATCTTTAATAATATCTAAATAAAAACTACCGAGATCGAGCGAACAAAACTGATGGATCTTTTGATAAATTTGATGAAATTGATAATTGTCGTAAGCTTCAATAATTTCTTTTTGCAAAACGCGCGCTTTATCAACAATGAAACGATCCAACGATAACATTTGATTCGAAGGTACGAGATCTTTTTTAGGATCAAAACCCGACAAATTTGCTAATAAAAATCTTGCGGTATTTCGTAAACGTCGATAAGTATCCGCCGCGCGTTCTAAAATTTCATCAGAAATAAAAATATCGCCGCGATAATCAATCGATGCCGCCCACAATCGTAAAATATCTGCGCCCTTGGATTGGATAATGGTTTCGGGTGCAATGACATTGCCGAGAGACTTTGACATCTTCCGCCCTTCAATATCAATCACATATCCGTGTGTTAAAACCGCTTTGTAAGGTTCCGCATGATTCATGGCAATCGACGTCAGCAATGACGAATGGAACCAACCGCGATGTTGATCAGAACCTTCTAAATAAATATCCGCAGGAAAACCCAATTCGGGACGTTCTTTGAGGACAGCCGCATGCGTCACCCCCGAATCAAACCATACATCTAATACATCCTGGCACATCGAATATTGATCCGCATCTTTTCCTAAAATTTCAGACGGATTTAACGAAAACCAAGCTTCAATCCCTGATTTTTCGACTTTTTTCGCGACAGATTCCATCAGAGAAATCGTATCGGGATGCATTTCACCGGTTTCTTTATGCAAAAATACGGCGATCGGTACTCCCCACGTACGTTGTCTTGAGATACACCAATCGGGACGGTTTTCAATCATGGAATAAATGCGATTGCGTCCCCAATCCGGAATCCAATTGACACGATCGATGGCGGCCAGCGCTTCTTTTCGCAAACCATTTTTATCCATACTAATAAACCACTGCGGCGTCGCACGGAAAATCACCGGTGTTTTATGACGCCAGCAATTCGGATAACTATGCGTAATTTTGGTGGCATATAATAAATTATCTCGGTTTTGCAATGCCTCGATAATGATGTCATTTACTTTCGTGACATGCATACCGCCAATCAATGGGGCATCTTTTTGAAATGTTCCTTCATCGGTTAAAAGATTAATGAGTGGTAGATTATATTTTTTGCTCGCTGCAAAATCATCGATACCATGCGCACCGGCGATATGCACTGCACCCGTCCCCGATTCTACCGTCACAAAATCCGCAAAAATCAACGGTACCGTACGTTCATAGAAAGGATGCTGTAATGTCACCTGTTGAAATGCTTCACCGCGCACTGTCGAAAGCACACGAAATTCTTCGATGCCATAACGTTTCATCACCGATTCCACTAACGCTTGTGCGATAAGCAAACGTTCGTTTCCACATAACACCAACGAATAATCAACCATTGGATTTAAAGCGACCGCCATATTTGCGGGTAACGTCCATGGCGTTGTCGTCCAAATCGGAATCGAGATGGGGCCTGTGCCTTCGATCACTGGGAAATTATCTTCATCCACCACTCGAAAACGCACGTCAAGCGCGGAAGAGGTTTTATCCGCATATTCGACTTCCGCTTCCGCGAGTGCAGAACCGCAATCTAAACACCAATAAACCGGTTTTACGCCTTTTTGCACGTGACCTTTTTCGATAATTGTTGCAAGCGCACGAACGGTATTTGCTTCAAAGGTAAAGTCCATCGTGAGATAAGGATTTTCCCAATCAGCGATAATGCCTAATCTTTTAAATTCTTCACGTTGAATATCAATTTGTGTATATGCATATGCGCGACACGCTTTTCGAAATTCCGTTTTTGAAATTTTATGTCCGGCTTTTCCCACTTTTTTTTCGACATTTAATTCAATCGGTAAACCGTGACAATCCCAACCAGGAATAAAAGCACTGTCATAACCACTCAATGTTTTTGATTTAACGACCATGTCTTTTAAAATTTTGTTGACCGCCGTTCCCATATGAATATGTGCATTCGCATATGGGGGGCCATCGTGAAAAATAAATCGAGGACGATCTTTTCCAATATCACGCAATTTTTTATAAAGATGTAAATTTTCCCATTTTTTTAAAATGTCAGGCTCGCGATTTGACAAATTTGCCTTCATCGGAAAATCAGTTTTGGGTAAATTTAACGTATCTTTATATTCGCTCATGCTTCATCCTCATCTTTAAAATATGCTTTTGCATCAATGGCATCTTGGTTAATTTGTGCTTTCAACAAATCGACACTCGGGTAATAGGCTTCATCCCGCAGTTTTTTCAAAAATTCTACACTGACATTTTTACCATAAATATTCTTATTAAAATCGAAAATATGGACTTCTAATAATATCCTTGTCCCACCGAAGGTCGGACGCGTGCCAATATTGGCAACGCCCAACAGGGGGTTTTCACCCAACCCTTTTACTTTTACCACATAAATCCCCATGACGGGGGTCGCCCGTCGGTGTAGGTAAATATTCGCGGTCGGGAACCCTAAAATACGACCCCGTTGGTCTCCATACACGACGCGTCCCATCATGGCATAGGTTCGACCCAGTAGATGCCTTACGCGGCTTTGGTCGTCTATTTGCAAAGCTTTCCTGACGCCGGTACTGCTGATTCTTTCGCCTTCGTACTGAATATCTTCTGTGATTTCTACCGCAAAATTGAGTGCTTTTCCGCGTTCTTTTAGAAAATTTACATCGCCCAAACGCTTCGCACCAAAATGAAAATCAGCCCCGACGAAAATTTTACTAATCGCTAATTTTTCAAAAAGTACTTTATTTACAAAGTCTTCCGCACTAAGATCCGCAAATGCCTTATTAAACCGCAAGACCAGCACTTGATCAATCTTTTGTCGCGAAAATTCATGAAATTTTTCTCGAAAACGCGTGATACGAGGAACCATATTTTCGTCTGAAAAAAATTCCAATGGCTGCGGCTCAAAGGTGATCACCATGCTTGGAACATTTCGTTCCAAGGCTTCTTTTCTTATTTTTTTTAAAATCGCCTGATGACCTAAATGTACCCCATCAAAGTTGCCGATGGCAACCACGGCGCCTTGATTTTTCCTCGTAATATTGGTTAATCCGCGAATGATTTTCGTTGTCATAATGACTATACTTAGTAAAAAGTGTTATGCTATAACATATATGGAACATACAAAAGAGGGTTTTTATGTCATTGTTGGGTAGCACCGCTCTAATACTTATTGACTCCCTAAAAAACGAAGCCAATACCCCGCATATTTCGAATGCTGATGCTGCTCGCGCGATTATCTCTAATGTCCAGTTTGCTCGCGCATCAGATGCCCTACAATCGACAAGTAATCGCATTACGAAGGCTGAAGCCGCAAGCAATTACTATTTAACCCTGACACAAGATCAAGTGCTTGGTGCCGAATTTTCAAGAACCATTGCATTATTGAAGCAACGACAAGACGAATTGATGAGAAGACAAGAAGAATTAAGTACAACCTTAGTTAATACATGGGATCAAACACGTACTATTCATGTCAAAACGCTCCAACAAATCGAAGATGCTATCGCTAACAATTACGATGTCAAAAGCCTACGAGAAAGCTCCACCATTCATCAACAATATGAGCGCGCGCGCGATCTGAAAGACCCCTTACTCACCAAAATTGCCAAATGGAAAGTGGAATGGGATGTTCTGCAAAATAAGATCGAAACCATTTACGCCGATGTTCTTTCTCGATTACCTGATCGTGATAAAAGCGATACAAAAAGATTTCCGCCACCCGCTTACATTAGTGAGACAAAACCTGGGTTTGGGTCTTAGGCTCCATGTCATGCCAGCATGCTTTTAGCTGGCATCCAAGCGGCTCCGCTAAATGTCAACTGGATGCCTGCCAGCATGCTTAAAGGTGGCATAAAAACATGCTGGCATGACATAGTCTAATTCACCTACATCTACATCTGTGTTATTTCTTAAACGTCAGCTTTTCCATTTTCATCAATCTCCTTTCACATTGATGTACATTTTTCAGTGATGAATCTAATTTTTCTATGGCCTTTTCTGACCGAAGTTCTGCATCGGGATATTTTTCTAGAAATTGTTTTGGGTTAAATATATTTAATGGATTGGCTGCATCTTGAAAAAATTTCTCCGTCTTTTGATCAGGAAAAGGAAGATTTTTTTCTATCACTGCTTTTGCCTGAAAAAATACGCTGAGATTTAAAAGATAAATAATAAGAATATCCTCAGGTAATTTATCTATTTTGGTTATTAATATATCGAGCAATACACTCGCTTCTTTTTCTTTAACGATATTTTTTCGGACATAATTCCACGCTTCTACATTTAATTCATGCACATCTTTGAGCGCATTTTTCTTTTCCGGCATTGACATAAAATTTAAAAAATTTAGTGTGGAAGGTTTTTTTGGAATCCTCATTTTATTTTTATATATTTGAGCTAGGCAATAAGCCTCTGCATATTTTTCATAAGCAACTCCTTGACTAAAGGGATTAACTATTTGGTCTGAAATAAACACAAAGTATAAATTTAATTTTTGCAAATCGTTAGGGGGGATA
>JABDEN010000061.1:0-3467 GCA_013287025.1 Gammaproteobacteria bacterium
TTTATAAAGACTAATAATTATTATTTTGATAATATACCAGCCTTTCTGTTCAAATGTGGAACATTAATATTTAGGATATTAAAAATATGGATATGGAAGAAAAATCTTTAAATCCTAGCAATAGCTCTTGGGAACCTATTTCTGAATCTTTTTTAAGTTGGCTTGAAAAAAAAGAGAAAATTCTTGGACCTGGATTAACTCCAGAGCCCACTATTAAAGTTTTAGTTTTTTTAGCGTTACTCGAATCAGATACAGCATCTACTTATCGTGACATTAGGAAAATATTTAAGATTAAAAATGTTATTAAAGGAATAATTCCTGATAATACGCTTCGAACTTCTATATTAAACCTTGGGAAAACACTACAGAAATTTGAGCACCCTCTAGAATTAAAAGCATTAAGAGGTCGATTTCAATTAATACCACGGATAAAAAAAATAAAAACAAATATTTCTTCAGTAGAACAAAATGTTCTTTTAATAGATACTCCCATTATAAATGAAAAAGACATTGCTCGCGCCTTCATTGAAAAATCTATGTTACCTTTTAATGCATTATATTTTCTTGAATGGTCTGCGCGATGTTGGGAAAACTACTCCAGACAGGAAGCTGAAATCCGTGCACCTTACGAATCAGATGCTTTAGTACATTTGAAAATTAAAGATAGATTATCTAAATATGAGTCTCCAATTTTAAGTATTATTAGTTTGGGTCCCAGCGAAGGTTTAGCAGAAATTGAAATACTAAAAAAATTTTACAAGCTTGATAAAACAAAAAAAATACATTATTTAGCTGTAGATTCCTCTCCAAGATTATTAAGAAATCATATCGGATTATTAAAAGAAATATTTATTGATGAAATTAAAAGTGGTCACTTAATATGTTCAGGTATTGTATCTGACATTTTCTCAAATCTTCAAGTAACCATCCAACAAGCTAGATTTGAATTCATCAAAATTGGAACAATACAAAATGAAAATGATTTTCTACCATCTAGTTCACCGCTATTCATTACATATTTAGGAAATTGTTTAGGTAATGACGGAAACAATTCGCAAGACCCGGAAATTAATTTTTTCTCAATGATCCATAGTGTTTTTTCAAATCGTCCTCTCGAAATTTTAGTAGGTGTTTCAGTTATGCGCTCTGAGCCCGATGAATACAAAAGAAATTGGGATGATTTTTTATTACAAACTCCAAAATATTTTTTAAAATATATGAATTTATTTGAATCTACTAAAGAAAAAAATTGCTTAGAATTAGACGAATTTGAAATATCAAATTCCCGATGCCTCCCTGTTATACCAGAAAAATATGTAGGTCGACACAAAATTGAAGGGCAGATTTATCGTTTTTATTATAAGCTAGGTTTCGATTTAAAGCTGGCGAATATTCATGAAGAAATAAGGCAACTTCCCAAAGATGCTTTAATCCTTCTATATAATATTATCAAATACAATATACAAACTTTAGTCTCAGGTATAGAAAAAACAGGATTATTTAAAATTAATTATAATCCGAACTATCATCTAATTGTTAATACCAATAATGGTGTTCGGGAATATGCAGTATTTAGCGCTTTTTTGGAATAAATTTACTATAATAAGGAGATTATATGTTTCATAATAAAGAATCATTACGCTACTACTTATTTTCACTTTCCAATTTTCTCGCCGCCATCGGTGGAGGAATGATATTAGGAAAAGGCGTTGCAACCATTCAAATTCCTTTTTTGCATGGGGGTTCCCTTCTTGCATTTTTAGTTGGAACGGTTATAGGACTTTTCTTTCTCCAATTAACGCCGAAAAAATTCTCAGATATTTTTTCGCGCTGGTTTTCTATTAGTGGGGGAATAACATCCTTAATTTTATTTTCTATTTTTTTAGGGTATGCAAAAAATCAAACGATGTCCGGTAATATAGCGATTGTTTTTTTCCTATTGCTTAGTATGCGCTTTGGTTTTTGGTTTTATTCTAGGGTTTTGCGAGCTGCGAATGCAGCGGGTCACAATCAAAATATTGCTTGGGTTGAATTTGGCTATTATGCAGGAATTATAGGCGGCCTTGTTATATGGTTATTATTAGGAATTGATATTGGCATGGGTTTTGCATTGCTATTAGATGCTACATTGCAATTTGCGGCAGGTTTTTTAGATATTACCGCAAACAAAATGGATTATAAAGAAAATAAACCTGATAATAATAAAATACAAATAAGTCAGCCGTTAACAAAAAATACTTCTTCTTGGAGTTGGCGTTTAGCTATTAGTGTCATGTTAATAACTATTGGAGTACAAGTTATTATTTTTAATTTGAGCCATCAGGTACCAAGTTATTTCAGTCCATACATCCTCGCGTTTTTTTATTTCGGCGCAGCCACCTCCTCTTTGATTTGTAAAAAATTCCATATTCGTTTGGAATGGGATAACACACATAAAAAAAATCGCAGCTCTGCTGCCATCTATTTTAATCAAAATGGGCGTAATAAAAAATTAAATTTTTTATTATTAAATATTTTATCCGCACTCGGTATTTTTTTTGTTACTTATATGCTTTATAAACATCCTTTCATTGGAAAAAACATAATGTTCGGCTTAAAAGAATTTGCTATTTTATTTTTTATTTTTGTTGGGACATTTTTTTATGGCATTCTTGAAATGGCGATGTTAGATAGAATAGGAATAGAAGAAATCCATTCACAACAAAAAAATATGATTTTGCGCACTTATGGATTAATGAGTGTTGCAGCGGTTTTAAGCCTCTGGCTGCTTTCACTGTTAAGTAATATTATTGTTTATCAAATTTCTATTATTTTAATTTGCTTTATTCTTACTTTTTTCATTTTATTTAAAAGAAATATTATTTTTTCCGAGTGATGATGCGCACCGCGATCATTAATTTTTTAATTAATTCGTGACTTCCATAAGAATATTTGTTATCATGCATGACATCATCATCACGATTCATTCTTAATTTCTTCAACATTATAAAATACATTGCCGAGGAACAAATGAAAATTAATCTATTATTAATATGTTTTTTGTCAAATTTATTAATCGCCTGCTCTCACACGACTAAACGCAGCGATAAGATATTAGCTTAGTTATCTTTTAAAGATAAATTCTCGAGTGCAAATATTCCATAGACAATTTAATAAATAGCATCGCATTTCCATCATATATAATATGTAAGGAACGTATATGAGCCATTCCCTTCAAAAATTTTTAAATTTTTTTCAACATTATGAAAATTTTCTTTTTCCTTTTTCAATTTATGTAAAAGGATTTCTGCTACTTTTCTTGATAAGCTTTGGCATCAAGATGTTACTTATAAAAAATGGAAATCATTTCAATCCATTAAAAAATACTTCTGATTTTATATTTAATGTCACTCGAGAATTTATCTTTAAA
Source organism: Gammaproteobacteria bacterium (assembly GCA_013287025.1). The sequence goes on from JABDEN010000061.1 coordinate 3,410, forward strand.
AGATAACTAAGCTAATATCTTATCGCTGCGTTTAGTCGTGTGAGAGCAGGCGATTAAT
>JABDEN010000061.1:3477-8317 GCA_013287025.1 Gammaproteobacteria bacterium
ATTTTTTATTAGTCATCTTTCATCAATATGAACCGAAAGATTTTAAAAATACAATTTTATCTATATCGGATTATTTCATTGAATGCATTACTTTGTTTTGGGGATTACAAAATTTATTAAATCATGGCAAAAAACGTTTATATCATTGGCTGCTTAAAAAACATCAAGAAATTTTTTATATTTTATTAAAAATGATTAGTAATAGTTTACAAGCAATTGTGTACCTTATTATTTTAAATATTATTATTATACAAAGCGGTTTGACGGGCTTGTCTGCCGAATTTTCTCAAAAAACGATGCACTTGATATTAATCATGTCGGTCGGCTGGATTTTTATTCAAATTTTGAATGGCGTCGAACAACTGCTTATTAGCAATACCACTTCTTCCGCAGAAAATGTTCAAGGCAACCGAAAAATTACGACGCAAGTAAAAATCCTTAAAAAGGTTTTTTTAAGTATTAGCATTACGGTTACCATTGCTGCTATGTTAATGGTATTTGATAGTGTTCGAAGTATTGGAGCCGGATTATTAACAACGGCAGGTATTATTGGGGCGGCGGGTGCCTTCGCAAGTCAAAGAAGCCTTTCTGGCTTATTTGCTGGGTTAAATCTTGCCTTTACGCAACCCATTAGAATTGGTGACACGGTGGTCATTGATAATGAATCCGGTCTCGTCGAAGAAATTACGCTTTCTTATGTGGTCATTAAGCTATGGGATTTGCGTCGCTTAATATTACCAAATGAGTATTTCACGAGCAAGGGCGTCCTTAATTTAACAAGAAATTCCACTGAACTAGTTGGTGCAGTCATATTCTACGTCGACTATACTTTGAACATTGACATTTTGAGACAAAAATTTAATGAAATGCTGGCGGAATCGGATTTGTGGGATAAAAAATCATCCGCTTTTCAAGTCACCGATCTTAAGGAACAATCCGTTCAAATTCGCGCCTTAGTCAGTGCAGAAAATTCTAGTAATTTATGGAATCTTCGCTGTGAAATTCGAGAAAAACTGCTGACATTCATCGTGGAAAACTTTCCATCAAGTTTGCCCAAAACAAGGCAGATCGTTTCATAGTGCATTGCTATCGAATCATTATACATTCAAGGCTATAATAGTAGCACTATCTCATACAAGGATTATCCCAATGGCACGACCCGGTGTAACTTATCAAGATGTAGTCAATGCTGCAGTCGAAGTGAAAGGGCAAGGTAAAAATCCTACGATTGAAAATGTACGTGCCATTCTAGGTACCGGTAGCATCGGTACCATTAATATGCATCTAAGAAAGTGGAAATCTGGAATACAGCAAACCGATAAAATATCTGTGAAGGAAAATTTACCTCCTGAATTGGTATCGTTATTAAAAGGATTGTGGGAACGTGTCGTACAAACGTCCGAAGATCGCATTCAACAAATAGAAGAATCGCACCAAAAAATCACGCTAGAAATGACAGAAGAATTAGAAAAATATAAAAAGAATAATCAACGATGGCAGCAAATGTATCATCAATGGGTGCAAGAAAAAACACAAATGACGAATGAAAAATCAACCCTACAAGAAGGCGTTCAATTATTACAAAAAGAAAATGCATCTCTCCTTTCCAATAATGAATCTTTAGAAAAGCAACAAGAAGAAAAACAAAAAAGAATTGAAGAATTAAATCGATTACATCAGCAATTACAGGAAAATCTCGAACATTATCGTGCAGCTGCGCGTGAACAACGTTTGATAGATCAAGAAAACTTTGATCGCCAAAAACAAGAGTTGCAAAGTCAATTAAAGACGCATCAAGAACAGATTCTTATGCAAAATGAAAAGATAAGTCAAATGCAGCAACGTTTCCATGTGTTAGAAGAGAAGCATATAGCCCTTCTAAAAACTCATGATAATCAAACTGAACAATTAAAAAATACTTCTCTCACTTTAAAGAATATCGAAAAAGAATTTTTAGAAGCCAACAAAATGAATCAGCATTGGCAATCCGAATATCAGCAAGTGCAATTAAAAATTGAAACTTATTCTCGTACCATTAATGAAACTCAAATTGAAAAACAATTATCAAAACAACAATTGCAAACCATTCAATTAGAGGTAGAAGAATTACGGTCGCACAATAAATTAATCGCGCATGATAAATGGATTATTTCGCAAGAAAAAGCGCAATTGGAAGGACAGTTAAAACAATTAAAAATAATGTTTGATGCGGAGAGAATAGCTTAATGTTCAAAACATAGGGAAGTTTTAATCCTAGATTGTTGCTTGTTTTGATGGTGTCAAGGGTGTCACCGAATATTATTTATCTTTCACCAATCGAAATCCAATATGAGACATAGGATTATAAGGATCGACCCCTCGCCTAGCGCTGGGTCGATAACTCATACAAAAATTTTTATCACAAAGAAAAGAACCTCCGCGTATGACGCGTTTAGGTGCATTCTCTGGCGCATATCGATCTAATGGATCATAGCTATCTGCCGGACCTTTCGGATTGATCGTTAATGTATTTTTACCTTCTACATAAAAGGCATCATAGCGATACCAATCTGCCACCCATTGCCAAACATTGCCTGCCATATCATATAATCCGTAACCATTGGGCGGGAATTTTTTGACTGGCGAGGTGCCTATTTTTGCCTGATATATCGGGTCGATAATAGGAAACTCGCCTGGAAATATATTGGCTTTGTTTTGCTTGAACTGATTTCCCCATACAAAATTTGTTTGATTCAGCTTGCCCCGCGCCGCAAATTCCCATTCTGCCTCCGTCGGTAAACGTTTATGCGCCCATGTAGCATATTGTAATGCATCCTCATAGGAAACTTGCACGACGGGATAATCGTCTTTACCAATAATATTACTACCAGGACCTTTGGGATGGCGCCAATTCGCGTTTGGAATAAACCGCCACCAAAGGGATACATCATCCAAAGGAACTTTGGTTTGCGTACCCACAAAAACCATTGCGCCCGGCACTAATTTCTCATCAGGCGGTTTAGGAGTACCCACAGGCAATTGAACTTTTAAAGTTTCCCAGTCTGGTTTTTTTTCGGCTGTTGTAATATAACCGGTTGCTTTCACAAATGTTCTAAATTGTGCATTGGTCACATCGGTTTGATCCATCCAAAAACCTTTTACTTGCACTCGATGGATAGGTTTTTCATTCGCTTTGGCGAAAGATGAATCGCTTCCCATCATAAAAGTACCGCCAGGAATCCAAGCCATCCCTCGATGAGAATTCGATATATTTTTTGAGATTAAAAAAAATGTTGCGCATGCAACAATGAAACTTAAGAAAAATATTTTTTTGGAATGCATCATGTGATAGATACCGATTCGGATGATAATAAATGAAAAACAAATAATGACAATATTTCAAAAATACATAATCTTATATGGGTTGCCTCAAAAGCGTAAGCGATAAATATTTCTTCCATGATGATAAATACACACCATAATCCAATACTAAAAATAAATGCCAAATTAACATATTTCCAATAATTATTATTATGTCGATAAAAGTAAAAAATACTTTTTACCAATAAAAAAAGAATGATAACTTCGGCAAAAAGATCGCAATAAAATAAAATACTTAACACCAAAGGTGACATATGATAAATGGAAATCACACTGGCAAGTGCCTTCCAATTTCCAGAATGAAACGAAATAGAAGTGAAAATATGATAAGTTTGAAGTAAATCAAATAAATTACTAAAAAAAGCAAGTGTAAACCATAGGGTCCAAAATAGTAATAAGCCCATTTTCAAATAAAAAATACCAAAATACTTATTCGTTTCCATAAAATCACTCAAAAAGTTCGATTGCTTATTTTAACCGTGAAATAAAATGCGCGCAAAAATTTACAATAACAGCGATTTTTCTTAAACTATTTTTTTTCATTTATATTAATTATGCTAGAATCTGAAACATTTGTAAGGAATGCTAATAATGAGTGATGGAAGAAACCACAAAATTTATTATTCAAGAAAAGCTTCGATAAATTTACAAAAATATGTATTTTACGAAAAGAATTATTATCAAACGCATCCTTATAATGCCTACAAATTTTATGAAGGGTATAAAATTGTTATCGATGAAAGTAAAGAGGAGCGTCTTCCCGTTTCATTGTGGGATATTACTCGCTTTTTACCAGATGATATTCGTTATTATACAAAAATGTTTGCGAAGAATGCGGGTAAAAATCCGGGATGGTTTTGTTTAATTCATCTAGAATACATTCTGAAAAATGGCGACAGGAACATTATTCCACAATGGGTATTATGCAAAAAATCGGAAGTCGCCCAAGATATTTCAGAAATCTTAATGCAGAGTATCCTCAATGAATTAATCGGTAATGATATCTGCGCGAGTCCCGCCATTTGCGTTGATAAAGAAACAAAAGAAACCTTTGTGTTATCGATTATTTATCCTGGATTTCAAGATAGCTGGAAACGGTTTTTTACAAATCATAATGCTTATTTGCTACAAATGGGACATGAACCAAAACCGAGGCCAACAGAAAGACCAAAATCTGTTGGCATACTCAATCGCTTTATACAAAATGGCATTGGAAAACCCACACCGTCGATACCCGAGTGTGTACCCTATTTCAAAGATTTTTACCTTTGTATGGCGCTCTCATTTTTTATTCGAAATTTTGATTTTCATTTTAGTAACGTGGGTAGTATTTTTAGAGATGAAAATGGCGCGATCGTTAAAGACAGTCGTATCATTAATCAATTATCGACTTACATTCAAAAACAAGATGCCTGTATTATGCAAAAGGATTTCAAAGCCTACAAAAAAATTTCGAAAGCATTTAGAGATGCCAAAAAAA
>JABDEN010000062.1 GCA_013287025.1 Gammaproteobacteria bacterium
AGATATTGATGTCAAACATGCCGGGCCTAATGGAACAACCGCGCTTCACTGTGCAGCACTGTCAGGAAATGTAACTTTAGTAAAAAAAATAATAAGTAAAGGTGCATCAATTTCTGATGCGAATTCGGATAAGCAGAATGCATTTCATTTTGCAGCAATGTCGGGTAATCCGGAGGTATTAGAATATTTACTCACTAAGCTTGACCCAAAAGAGCTTCCCTATGAAATATATGAACACCGTGATTATTACGATTTGCCACTTCATTTAGCTTGTAAATCTGGAAATCTTCGCGCGATAGAACTTCTCGTCAATAAAATGGATCCGGAATGTTTAAATGTAACGGGCGAAGATCAACGTACACCGCTTTATCTTGCAGCAAAATCAGGTTCGTTCGAAGGGGTACAACTATTTGTTAAATTATTATCAGAAAAAGAATTAAAAGCGGAGTTAGTGAATTCTGGTCCTGTAAAAAATATTTTATGTGCTGCAGCGAAATCTGGAAACGTTAAAGTTTTCACATTATTAGAAAGTAAAGGTGCAACTTATGAAGGGAATTATGCAAGTGATTATCCATCAAGTCTCTTACGTTATGCCATCTTCTCAGAAAGTTTAGATATGGTGAAATATGTGCTTCAAAAATATAAAGATACTATTAGTGATTTTATGATTCGAGACTGTGAATACACACCATTGGGAGATGCTATTCAATTGAATAACGTTGCTATAGCTGCAGCGTTAATTGATTACGGCGTTGATCTTTGCCAAAAAAATCTATGGGGTAAAACGCCATTAGAACAAGCAATGTCTCATGGTCACCAAGAAATGATTGCTTTTCTTTCGAAAAAACTAGGTGTTAAGATGGAAAGTAAGAGTGAATCTAAAATATCAACGATCGGAAAGATTTCTCATGATGTGCTAAAAGATGAAGATTTTGGAATACATCTTGATCGAGACCATTCAGCGTCGGTTGTGATAAGGCCTAAAAAATAGTTTTTGAATACCGAATCCTGTCATGCCAGCATGCTTTCAGCTGGCATCCAGTCGGCATTTAGCGAAGCCACTTGGATGCCAGCTGAAAGCATGCTGGCATGAAAGCGAAATTATGGCTCGCAATGACGGAGTGTTTCTTAACTTACCGATAACGCGACAAGTTATTTATTAGCAGTATTAATTCTTCATCCATTGCTTTCTCTACCATTTGTTTAAAAAACATACTTTTACATTCTAACGCATAAGAATATATGTTTTTCCCACATTTATTTACTATAAAAGGATTCGCTCTTGATTTTAATAATAAACTGACAGTGTGATCACGGCATTGCTTCATTGCCCACATCAATGCTGAAAATCCATAATTATCGGTTGCTTGGATATCTGCTTTAGATTCCAATAATAGCTGAATACTTGCGATATTACCCTCATATGCTGCTGTCATTAATGCAGTATCACCTCGATAATTTTTTGCATTGATATCAGCTTTTGCTTCAAGTAGTGCAGCTATAATTTTTGTATCATCAATGAGTGCCGCATAGATCAAGGGAGTTGCTCGATGTTCATCACGAATATCGACTGAAATGTTTGACTGAATTAAAAAATTGACAATCGCATGCACACTCATCAAAGGAATAGACTGGTTATTTGTCGATTTTAGTAATGGTAAAAAACCTGCAAAAAATCGGAACCGAAAAGCTTTGGGACAATGAATTCTCCACAGTTGCGTTATTTTCTTTAAGTTTGATAAGGTAAGCACCTGCGGTCGCGCAGGTTGTTTGCTCCATGTTAAAAAGGGTTTTTGTTCAGGAATCATTTTCTCTTCTGTTTCAAATCGTTCAGGAGAATGATCAAGTAATCTAGGTGAACTAAAGCATCGATAAGCATTGCGTCGAACTACAGGAACAAGATGACTTTGTTTGTAAATATCATAAGGACCTTCCCAATAATCTCCCCCTTTCCATAAAAATAAGCGTAATTGAATTTCATTTCTAAAATATTTCTTTTGTAGAATAGGTAACTCTTCATTCCAAAAATAATTTCCAATGGTGATCCCTGATTTTTCTTTTTCTTTATTCGTTGCGAGATAAATATTGACGATACCTTTCGCCTGCGAAGCAAAATAGGCAGTATTGAGTTCAGCCAATAATCTTTTTAAAAAAAAACTTCCTCGTCGTTTCTCCTCCGCCTGAATAAAGTGATTCAATTTATACATTACTGAAATCGCGGGGATATCAGAATCTGAATATTGTGATTGATCTGCAATTATTTTATTTTTAGCAACTTGCCCACTCCAAAATTGAATGGGTTTTCCATTGACACTATAAAATCCTTCTAAATCTAACGAATGATAACAATCTGTAAAATGTTTAAAATGCGCTGATTCATTTTCTGATGCAATGGTTTGGATGTCTTCTGGTTTTATTTTAATTAAAACTTCTATTAAAGTTTGATAAAATTTTTCAAAATTATCTTTTGTTTCATCTAAGAAATCACTTCTTTTTTGAATTTCTGTAGTTGTTAACTCTGCATTTTTATAAGTAAATGGATATTTCTTTAAGTATTGGCGAAAATCTTCTTTTACAGCACATAAAGTGCGATGGATTTCCGTCGCTCGTATTTTTTCATCAAATGGTAAATCGTGTTGTGTACGCATAGCAACTTTAAGTATTCGGTCGATTAAATAAATTATCTATCGTTTTATCTATTAATTCAGATTTTGATTGCACACCATATTTACGTTTGATATTGGCTAAATATTCTTCTATAGTCCATGGTGATAAATGTAGGGTTTTTGCAATGCTTTTTGCCGTATATCCGCGAATCGTTAATTTTAAACATTCCAATTCACGTTTAGATAAATGAACAGATGCAATCGTTTGTCCGCTTAACTCACGTGATTGTCTTATTTGATTAAAATTGAGTAAACCCATGGTTGCCAATTTTGTTAATGATTCGGCGAGGTAATGTTGATGGGGTAGAATAGCACATCCAAATAATCCAATAACTTTATTATCAACATTATACCAAGGCATTCTAATAGCAAGCGCATCATTTTGGCTTCCATCTTTGCGGAGCGCATTTTCATAAGTTATTTTCGCAATATTTTTTAACATTATTTCATTAGAATTCGCTAAAGGTTCTGCAATTGTGTTACGTTTAAAGTAGTGATACCACGGTTTATTGATAATATCTTTCGCGGATTGATAGCCGCATTCGATGGCAGAAAGGTCATTACACTTTATTGATAGGTGATCGACATTCGAAAAATAAACAGGGAATGGTAGTTGTAACAAAATCTTCACGGAACCAGTAGATTCTCGTAATGATTGAGGTTTTAATAATTTGATACCATTTTCATATCGATAGACATGAAACTCCTCATTAACTTCAAACATAATTATTTTTATTTGGTTAATTTAATCCCGCAATTATACGATCGAACGCCATGAAATTCAATGTAATCCGCTTAATTTAAGTCCCCTGTTTTATAGGGGATGGCAAGAATATAATTTTATATATAATGCGTGTCTTAGTAAGTAAAATATAAGCCAAAATATACATTAGGATAAAAATATGCAACGATCAAATGTCGACTATAATCAATTTATCTATCAAGATACCAAGGGTGAAGTTAGGGTAAAGTCCCCTTTAAAGAAACTTTTAATGCTAACCCAACCTGAATTAAAAGAAACCCGAGAAGATATGTTGCTTCAAGATTTTGTTAAAGTCACTCAATCCAAATGGTTGCGTGATCCAAAATTAAGTAGCCGTTGGGATCAAACCGAATCTGACTTAAACCAAGATCTTGCTGCCACTATTAAAACTTATTTACATGAATTAGGTTTATTACAAAACAGAACACTGAGTAAAGAAAAATATGATGTGGGAATCATAACTGGTTGTGCTTCGCCCAATATGGCGAAATGTTTTTTCAACTTACAAGATTTAGCAAGCAAAAATCCTGCTATTATTTCAAAATTAATTGTATCCGGTACAACGAATGATATTAGTCAATATCTACCGAATTTAGAAGCAGTCTATTCGGCTTTTCCTGCACGTTTCAAAAAAGAAGTGACATTTCCTGAAAAATTAACTGAATTAAGTGGTTTAAAATTCTTTTTGGATAATATGTTATGGCCTGAAGGTTTCGATCCTAAAAATGTGGTTTATATTCCTAATGAATCGAAAGAGTTATCTAAACCCAGGTTGGATGATGCATTTTTAGCAATTAACAAATATTTACAAGAACATCATAAAGAATCAAAGCTTTCTATTGCCGTATTATCGCAACCCATCTTCCACTATCGGCAAGGTTTAATCTTTCTACCATTAGCAGAACAGCATTTCGTGGAGATTGTTTCCGCTAAACACGATACCTATCCAATTTTAAATAAATTAAGTGGTTCCACACTCAATGCATCATCTGGATTAGACGAACTGGCTCGTTTAGCCTTTAAATTAAATGAATTTATTCAACATAAAGAAAATCTACAACGTTTAAATTTAATCGTAGCAAAAACTGAACTTCCTTCCGTAGTAAAATCAGGTTACGGTATGTATCAACCTCAAAAACCATCTTCAGATGTTGGAACAGAACCAACGGTAGCGTTTCGTCTATAATAATATCGGCCATCAATCGCTTACACTCGATTGATGGCTACACGAATCTCCGCGGGTAAAAAGCTTCCGTCGTTGACCCCAACTTCTTCCGCAATTAAATTATTTAGGAGCTCATTCATCCTGAGAATGAGCTCTTTATTTTTGTTTTTGTCGAGCGCCATGTTATGCGTTTCAGTAGGATCATTTTGTAGATCGAATAATTGCACATCATTTTTTTCGAAAATTTCTTCAAGTGTTGTTGGGGTATTAAAATCACAAGGTGAATAAAATCTCGCGAATTTGTATCGACCATCGAATACAAATGCTAAAAAACCACGTTTATTCAGATTAATTTCTGTGAGAGAGGGAAGCGATTGATGAGTGAATGAAGCGATGAGCATTTTTGATAAATAACGATTATCAATCGTCGAGATGCCAACATAATTAAATAAAATTCCTTTTCGAATGGCATGAATATTTTGGTTTTCAGGATGCAGAATAAATTCCGAAAAATCATGGCCTTTTAAAACTTCTTTTTTCATATTGTGACTTAAACCCGTTAAACCAATGAATGTAGGAAGTAAATCTAGATGACTTGTCAGTATATGTGATTGCACACCTCGTGGCGCTTTGGGATGCGCAACTATTAAAGGAATATGTGCATTTTCCTCATAAGCCATAGGGCCTTTGCCGCGTAATCCACCATGCGCGCCACCCATTTCTCCATGATCCGCAGTCAGGATAACAATGGTATTTTCCCACAAGTGCATGTCATTCAGCGCATCTACAATATTCTGTAAACTACGATCGTTGTCACGCAATGCATTTAAGTAATAGTTATAATAATATTGCCACATGTCCTTACGTTCCGTTGGAATATGGCCCAATGCGCCTGACCATCCTTCACGATATTCCCATAATGCGTTGGGCATTCCACTCTTTTTAAGTGATTCATTTAAGCTAATTGGTAATGAAAATTCCCAATTTTTTTTATAAATAGAATTATTCGGTGGAGGAAAAATAGCATGCGCGGCCGATTGTTGTACCTTCGGCAATCCAGCAATATTCGCATCTCCATACATAATGTCATGTGGATTTAATAAACTAATCACGAGGAAAAAAGGTTGTGAAGTTTTTCCTACATTTTCTCGTAACCAACGTATTGCTTCTCCTGAAAAATAAATATCTTCTTCATATCCTTGTTTTGGTTGACCACCGACATCACCATCAGAATTAAATACATCAAATCCATATGCTTTCGCAAGTGTGCTGTAATTTACGGTATTTTTTACATTAATTAATAATTTTTTATTCATCTCAAACTTACCAAAGTAAGCTGTGCGATATCCCAATGATTTAAGTACGGATCCCATATTCGGGCGTGATGGTTCTAATTCAGGTACGAAAGCATATTCCATTTGATCAAAAACATGATTAATTTGTGGCGGAACACCGGTCAATAAGGTTGCACGTGAGGGAGAACACATGGCGGCACCGGCATAATGATTTTCAAAGCTGATGCCATGCGCTTTCAATGCTTTTCTTGCGGGAAGCTCGTAATTGTTAGCGTTTAAAAGCTGATGTGTTTCCTGATCGATAATAATGAAAATGATGTTATAGGGCGGAAGACTTGATTTTGCCAAAGCATTACAGGATAAACATATCAATATAATAAACAAAAATAAGTTTTTTGTTGTGATTTTTGACATAGTGCGTCCTGCTAGATGAGAATTAATATAAAAAATTATATAATATTTAGCTTCCCATCCGCAAAGGAACTGTAAAAATGTTCCATATTATTACTAGTCAGTTTTATTACAAAAGGAGATATTACAAAGCAACTAGTGTAAATATTCATATCATTAAATTTGACATAACTTAATAAAATTTATTACTATCCTTTTACCAAATAAATATCTAATTTTTATTGTTTCAATTTTTACGAGAATATAATTAATATGAAAAAATTAATTTTATTGCCATTTATTATGGTAATTTCGAATACGGCTATTGGGTTATCCCAATATAATCCATCAGATGTTGATCAGTTTAAAAAAACTGGGCAATGTCCAGGATGTGATCTTACTCGTGCGAGTATATCCTATTTAAATATAAGCCACGTTAACCTTGAAGGATCATTACTTTCTGAAGCTAACTTAACACATGATATTTTTGCAAATGCTAATTTTATTCAGACGCATTTATTATCCGCAGATTTATCTTATGGAAATTTTTCGGAAGGTAACTTCAGTTCAGCAAATTTGATAGATGCTAATCTTCATAGTGCAAATTTCTCAAGATGTAATTTTTCAAGTGCTAATTTAACAGGTGCAGATTTATCTTATGCTGTATTAATTGAATCAAATATATCTCAGTCTCAATTATCTACAGCTAAGTCACTTAGCTGCGCTATTATGCCAGATGGTACTCGGCATGGAGCTGATAATGATAAAAAATGTTGATGATGAGTTACAAAAAATTAATCAGTAAAAATATTTACATAACGTCGATATATGTAAGATTGTCCATATAGTTTATTTTCATTTTTCGGATGTAAAATTTCTAAATCAATAAATCTTTTAATTACTTTATAGGCACCTTGACGTGTAAAGCCCGTCCATTCTTGTATCTTATGTGAATTAATAATAGGTAACTTATAAAGTTGATATAATACTGCTATGCTACTTTTAGCTTCTATTTTTCCCAAAGTTTGAATTTTCTGCATATCTTGTTCACGTAAAATTGTAATTTTTTTTGCAATCTCTATTGCCTTTATGGAAGTATCAATTACTCCATCTAAAAAGAAATCAACCCATTGTTCAATTAAGCCATGATGATAACCATTGATGCGTTCATAATATGTTTGTTGATATTTTTTAAAAAAAGAAGATAAAAATAAAATAGGTCGTTCTAACAATTTTTCTAACCATAAAAATAATGTAATTAGCATGCGTCCGGTACGTCCGTTTCCATCTAAAAAGGGATGAATTGTTTCAAATTGCGCATGTATGAGGCCGGCTTTTATTATAGGTAAAATATCGTCAGATTGATGAAAAAATTTTTCTAGATCATTCAGAGCTTTTTGCATTTCATGAACAGGAGGTGGAACAAACATTGCATTATTTGGTGTAGTTCCTCCTATCCAGTTTTGTGATTTACGGAAACTACCCGGATCAGAGAAATGTGTGGAGCGCGCTCCATCCATTAATTCTTTATGCACTTCTTTAATAAGACGTAGACATAATGGGAAATCTTTTAAGCGTAAAAGTCCATAGTTTAGCGCTTGGATATAATGCAGGATATCATCAACATCTTCAGGCAGATTCTCAGATGTTTTGGAAGTCGCTTCTATAGCATCAACCATGGTAGCTTTTGTTCCTTCAATTTGGCTTGAAGAAGCTGCATCCTTACATATATACATAAATAGAAAAAAATCAACGTCAGGTAAAAGTTGAGTAACTCCATCTAATTTCCCTAAAGACAAGGTTGCCTGGCTGGCTTTTTGGATCAGCTTTTTAGAAAAATCAAACCCTTCCTTTGGAGGAAAATCATTTGGAATAAATGCCTTATAACCTTGAGATTGTTTTATTAATTGTCCTAATTTCATGAAAGACCGTTTACATTGAGTGAGAAATGTAAACAGTTTACCAAAAATCGTTTACATTTCAAGGAGAATGTAAACAATAAAATGATTTTT
>JABDEN010000063.1:0-8147 GCA_013287025.1 Gammaproteobacteria bacterium
AAAAAAGAATGTTGTCGACCGAATCGACGACATTATCTGAGATGAAAGAGTTTGATCATAAAGCTTCGCGTTCATCTTCACAGATTATGCAAAATGTTCATGGAAAATTAGAAGAATATCAAGAATTTTTAGAAAAAAGAGACCCTCTTCTTGGTCTTCCAATGAAAGAATTGAAGGAGCCCATGACAATTGAAGGTGTGACGAAAAATCAAAGATGGTGGATAACATCAGAAAAACAAGTATTAAAAAAAACTGTATATGCACAAAATGAAGAGAAGACACATCCTATCAAACGATTTCTTTGTGATAAGTCTAACGTAGTGGTTAATTGTTACAGCGGATTTCCGCAAAAATTTTCTCTTTTCTCTGCATTTGCGCGCGCGTTTGTTGCAAAAGATATAGAAGAAAGAATGACACCCACGGAATCTTTTAAACCTACTAAAAAAGAAGACGACCTGGATTTTGCGTTGAGTGTGGGCGTGTAAATACCTTTATAAAAAATACTGCCCACTAAACACTTTTTCAGCGGGACCCGTCATGAGAACAGGATGATTTTCACCTTGCCATTGAATGATTAAATTACCATATGGCAATTCAATTTGGACTTCATGATCTAACCAATTATTTAAAATGCCTGCTACGACCGCTGCACATGCATTGCTACCGCAGGCAAAAGTCTCACCGACACCACGTTCGAAAGTACGCAATAAAATGTGATTACGATCTTTTATTTCAATCATCCCAAGATTAACACCTTCCGGAAAATAAGGCGCAATTTTTTTGCTGAATTCTGCTAAGGGCAATTGATGCAAAGTATCCACTCTTAAAATGGCATGCGGATTTCCCATGGAAAGGGCGGTAATTTGCAAAGGAGACAGCGGATGATCAATTTGAAGTTGATAAATTTTTTGAAAATGATTCGCAATAAAAGGAATTTTTTTGGGCTCAAAAATCGGTACGCTCATTTTGGCTTCAATTTTCAAAAAATCTTCAATATTTAATGTGATATCTCCCGCTTTTGTTTCAATGGTTAAACTGGATCGATCACTCAAACCTTCTTCTCGAATAAATCTCGCGACACACCTTATTCCATTTCCACATTGTTCCGATTCACTGCCATCCGCATTAAAAAATCGACATGCAAAATCAACACGATCAGAATGCAGAACTAATAACAACTGATCAAATCCAATTCCAAAATGACGATCAGCCATTTGGGTAATGGGTAAATCAGAAACCTCGAAAATATTTTCCAAATTATTTAGCACAACAAAATCATTGCCTAATGCTTGCATTTTATAAAAGGAAATTTTTGTCTTCATGTTGTTTGTTTCACTTCTTCTTTCTCGGGTAAATATAATTTACCGGTTTGTCCGCAACCTGAAATACATAAACTACTTAATAAAATAATCAAAACGATTTTCATATAGAATTTCTCATATTTTTAAAATGTTTAATGAGGCCTATTGTAGACGAATCATTAATACTTGAAATATTTGTTTCGGATTTTAAATTTTCTACAATAATGGGTAACAATTTTTTTCCGAGTTCAACGCCCCATTGATCAAAGGAATTAATTCCCCAAATAATGCCTTGAACGAAAGTTTTATGTTCATATAGCGCAATTAATGCGCCTAGAATGCGTGGGGAAATTTGATCGATAAATAATACATTGCTGGGTCGATTTCCCGGAATAGTTTTGTGCTTTGCAAGATAATGTGATTCTTCTTCAGATAATCCGGATGATTGTAACTCTCTGAAAGCTTCGTCATAAGATTTTCCACTCATCAAAGCTTGTGCTTGACTCAATCCACTACCCACCAAAATATGATGATGATCGTCAAAACCTTCTTTTGATTTACCAACTAAAATAAAATCTACCGGTACAAAATGTTGTCCTTGATGTAAAAGTTGATGAAATGCATGCTGACCATTGCAACCTTGTTCACCAAAAATAATGGGGCAGGTCAAATAATCAAGTGTGTGGCCTTCATCTGAAATATTTTTACCATTACTTTCCATTTCAAGTTGTTGTAAATATACGCGCAAATAATTTAAGTGATGAGAGTAAGGAATAATGGCTTGATGTAGCGCGCCAAAAAAATTGATATACCACACATTTAAAAGGGCCAAAATCACAGGGATATTTTCATGTAAAGGAGCATAACGAAAATGTTCATCTATCGCGAATCCCCCTTCCAAAAATTCGTGAAAACGATCCATACCAATCATAATTGCGAGCGGTAAGCCGATGGCTGACCAAATAGAATAACGTCCACCTACCCAGTCCCATAACGGAAATATATTTTCAGAATGGATCCCAAATTGTTCCGCTTCCGTAATTTCAGCAGTGACCGCAACCCAATGTTTAGAAAGGTCTTCCGTTTTCATTTGATTTTTAAACCATGCACGGACGGATGCCGCATTGGTAATCGTCTCTAATGTGGAAAACGACTTGGAAGAAACGATAAATAAAGTGGTTTCAGGATTGATTTTTAATAAGATTTCATGAATGTGAGCGCTATCAATATTGGAGATAAAGTGACAATGTAAGTCTGGATGCGCAAAATCAGAAAGTGCGTGTATCGTCAGTAATGGACCGAGATGTGAGCCTCCCATACCAATATTGACGATATCGGTGATGGGTTTACCTGTTAAACCTAACCACTGCTTTTGTCGAATTTTTTCTGAAAAAACATGCATTTTTTCTTGGGTATCACGAATATCTGCCATGATATTTCGGTTATCGAGTAAAAAAGTATTCGTGGTAGGATTGCGAAGTGCTGTGTGTAAAGCAGGTTTTTTTTCAGTCGTATTAACGGGAAGGCCCGTAAACAGCGCCTCAATTTGCGCTTCGATCTTACGTTTTTTCGCAAGAGCAATTAATAATGATAAAGTGTCTGGTGTAATGCGATTCTTTGAATAATCTAACAAAATCCCTTCTTTTTTGACTGAAAAGCGTTCAAAACGATGAGGATCTTCGTTAAACCAATTGCGCATGTTTTGTGATGCAATCTTTTCCTTATGCATCATGAGCGCGTGCCATTCCTTGAGCGTAGTGAGTTTTTTCATGACTCTCGAATATCAAATATTGGATACAAACCTTAAGGTTGGATAGGATAACCGATTTTAGGAATAAGGTAAAATATTTGAAAGGCATAATCATTCGGGGTAAGATATTGAAAAGTCGAGATAAAGAGTCAAATCATGGATGAGCTACTTCAAAAAATTGAATCAAGAATTCGATCGTTGATACAGGAATTTCAACATTTATCTCAAATAAATGCCGAATTAAAACAAAATAAGCGTCATTTATCATATGAAAATGAGCGAATGTTGTCTAAACACCAAAGTATCATTGGGCAAATTGAACATATGGTTACACGTCTTAAATCAATTGAGGGAATGCAATGACTGAGACTAAAGATGCGTCCGTAGAAATTTTAGGTAAAATTTATCAAATTAAATGCCCTGCCACAGAAGAAAATTCCTTACAACGCGCTGCGCAATATCTTGAAGAGAAAATGCGACATACAAGAGAAACTGGCGCCTTAAGTATGGATCGAATTGCGATTGTGACAGCGTTAAATGTGGTACATCAATTGCTGACATTAGAGCAACAGAAAAATCATCATTTTCAAATTATCAACCAACGTCTCAATCAATTACAAAGTAAAGTTGAACAAGCGTTAGCATATAACGAAGAACTGGAGTTCCAATCTGCAGACTAAAAAAGATATTCGTCTTCAATTATTGCAAAAACGTAAAATGATTTTACCTGCGGAAAGAAGTTCCGCAGGATTAAAAGCCGCTGCGTTATTCCAAGAAAACGACCTATTTGTAAAAAATAATAAATTTGCTTGTTATTTCGCAACAGAAAATGAATTTGATTGCAGTGATATCATTCAACTAATTCTTAGTGCTAAAAAAAAATGTTATCTACCTACACTTTCTATGTATGGCAATAAGAAATTAGAATTTTCACTTTTTGAAAAAGATATGCCGCTTCAAAAAAATCGTTATCAAATTCCAGAGCCAATGTTTGCCACAAAAATTCAGCCGCAATTATTAGATGTCGTCATTTTTCCGTTAGTAGGATTCGATTTAAGCGGACATCGCTTAGGTATGGGTGGTGGTTATTATGATCGGACTTTTCAAGCGGTGAAACACAAAAATACCCCTTTCTTTCTAGGATTAGCCTACGAGCTACAAAAAGTGGATTCACTTCCCAAAGATGCTTGGGATATTCAGCTTGATGGTGTTTTAACTGAACGAGATATTTATATTTTTAAAAAATGAATGAATATTCAATATTTTCAAGAGCATATCAAACATGTTTTTAGACGCAGAGCCGCACTTTGCGATCCTCGTCCCTAACCGTCAGATTATACTGTAAAAATTTTTAAATATAAAAACTCTTTATAATATTAATTATATATATAAATAATATAACCCTCGGGGTAATTTATGACCAATATTTCACAGTATCTTTTAAAACGTTTGCACGAATTAGGCTCAAAACATCTCTTTGGCGTTTGCGGAGATGTGGTGTTGGGATTTATGGAACAAGTCCAAAAAGGGCCCGTCAAACAAATCAATTGTTGTAATGAATTGAATGCAGGCTATGCAGCGGATGGCTATGCCCGCTTACATGGCATCGGCACTGTCGTGACGACTTTCACGGTGGGACCATTAAGTGCGATTAATGCAATTGGTGGCGCTTATGCAGAACACGTCCCGGTTGTTATTATCGCAGGTGCGCCTGAAACGAAGCATGCGAAAGCAAGCAGAATGCTACATCACACATTAGGCCCAGATTATGCTGTTGCACGCGAAATGTTTCATCGGATAACGGTTGCTTCAGAATATCTTGATGATCCGTCTAAGGCTCCCGAACAAATTGATCGTGCACTCAGTTTATGTCTCTATTATAAACGACCTATATATTTAGAAATTCCTGCTGACATGGTAATTGAAAAATGTAAAGAACCCGGTAATTTTAAACGAATAGAAAGAAAGAGTGACGAAAGTAGTTTGCGAGATGCGACGACTGAAGCGATTAATTTACTTTCTAAAGCAAAAAACCCTATTATATTAGTCGGTATGGAGGTGCTTCGTCATCAATTACAAGAACCTATAAAAAAATTATTGGATAAAACCGGGTATGGATTTGTCGCATTTCCTACCGGAAAAGCAGCGATTTCAGAAGACCATCCTCAATTTATCGGCATTTATCAAGGTAATTGGAGCCGTCCTTATGTTAAAGAAATGGTAGAAAAATCTGACCTTATTTTAATGTTAGGTGCATTTATCATTGATTCCGATACCGGCGGTTTTACAGCAAAATTAGATATTGAAAAATTAATTCAAGTTAACTTTGAGCAAGTGAAAATTAAAAATCAACTTTTTGAAAATGTTAAAATAGATGAATTCATCGATAAATTAATACAAAAATTACCAGAAGGCAAAGTCTCAACTTCTTTAATTCCTGCAAGCAAAGCTTTGAAAGATGAATATCAATATACACCGGCGCCTGATGATAAGTTATTAGTAAAAAGATTTTTTAAAAGAATTGCTACTTTTCTTAAACCTAATGATGTGGTTGTCGTCGATGTGGGAGATAGCTTGTACAGTACATCGGGTATGTTATTTCCTAAAAATGCGACTTATATTTCTCAAGCGTTCTATAATTCCATTGGGTTCAGTGTCGGGGCGGCATTAGGCGCATCAACAGGACAGGAGCGCCGCACATTATTATTTGTCGGTGATGGGTCCTTTCAAATTGGTGCCCAAGAAATTGCAACGATGATCCACACAGATTGTAAAACCATTGTTTTTTTATTAAATAATGATGGTTATGGTATCGAGCGCGCCATCTATGACGGTCCTTATAACGATTTATCGCCTTGGCGTTATCATTTACTTCCCGAAGCGTTGGGTGGAGAAAAAGGAATTTTGGTTGAAACCGAAGGACAATTAGAAGAAGCTTTAAAAAAAGCGGAAAACAATAAATTTACTTTCATTGAAATTAAAGTAGGTCGGTTCGATTTTGGCGATATTTTAAAAATGGCTGGGGCTGCGATGGCTGAGGGGAGTAAGAATAGTTATGAGTGATTGTCATTCCCGCGAAGGCGGGAATCCATTCATAGCACAGATATTCTTTATAAATGGATTCCCGCCTTCGCGGGAATGACAGGTCTTGGAGTCATTGTTAAGTCGTTGGCGTAAACCCCAACCCAATATAAACACTATCCCCATTCTTCAAATTCAAAACATCGACCAACGCAGAAACTCTCTCGTGGTTATACCATTCTGTATGAACGATTTGTTTAGTCCTTGATCGAAGCGTTTTAAGAAATTGATTGCATAGATCACAAGAACCAAAATTTGCTGGGAACGCGCGACAATTTTTGCCATTCATTTCAGAATCAATAGAATTATAATATTGATAACAAGAATCGTATTTGTTACGTGCAATAAAAGTATGAATTTTATTTTTTCTTGCATCCAAATGGTAATGTTGCTCTAAACGTTCGACAAGAAGCGCTGACATTTCATTTAATTTTTTTTGATCCGCATCAGTAAAATAAGGATTACCTTCAATCGTCCTTAATCGCGCATTCGTTGCGATCTTTTTCATCGCTCTAAAATCTTTTTTAAGTAATGGATCAGAAAGTAATGCTTCAATTTCTAGTTTTTTGCTGGAATGAAAAAGTGGAACTTCCGTGGGTGACATTGTGCTTTTACAAGAAGCTAATCCAAAAAAAAGAAAAAAAATGATAAATAAATTTATCCTTAATGTGTTACTCATGAACATCCTTAAGATTGATTAGAAAATGACAATGTTTCTGTACACATCCACATTATAACTCGTCGTCCCGCGGTTTATCCGCGGGATCCAGGACAACATCATGAGCTTTCTGGATCCCGCGGATAAACCGCGGGACGGCGAGGTCTGAATAGAACATCAGAATTATGCGGGCGTTTTAAAAACCAATCATGATCCTATTTTAGCAATAGCGTCATTCAGTTGCGCTTCACTTACACCACCAGGAATAAAGATGACGGCGGAAGGATCTGCGCTGGGACTGACATTGGTTTTGGCGATGAAGAAAACGGGAGTAAACATCAATTGTAAATCCTGTGCCAATTGGGTATTGCTTTTGAGTTGTTGCAGAACAGTATTATCTTTCATGTCAGTTTTTAATTTATTGACATCTAAGCCTATTGATTTTGCAGTAGTGTAAATGCGATCTTCAGAAAATGGTTCCTTCGTTGACATTAACGCATTATGAAATTGAAAGTATTTACCCTGTTTTTGTGACGCGAGAGCGGCTTTAGCAATAGTTTCAGATAAGGGTCCACGAATCGGAAATTCTTTTAAAACAACACGTAAGTTAGGATTTTTTTTGATAACACCTTCAACTACTGGCGCCATATCCACACAATGCGGGCATTGATAATCAGAAAATTCCACGAGGGTAATCGTACCATTGGGATTTCCTGCAACAGGGTCATTATTTTGACGGAATATACGATCAGAAAATTTTGGCGCCATCGCTTGAATTTTGTCAAAACTTTTTTGTGTCTGTTCCATTTGTTTTTGTTGATAAGATTGTAAAGATTGCACTAATACGTCGGGATTTTTGAGAATGTAATCATGTACAATGGTTTCGACCTGACTTTTTTGTACATCATTGGTATTTTGTGCAATAGCGTTCATGCTCCATAATGAAAAAATACCAGTTGCAACAGTTAAAAGAATACGACTTGATTTCACGGGTTTTCTCCAGATTGTCCTAAATGATGATCCAGGGTATTAAAGGCATCTTCGGAAGTCAAGAGGGATCTGTCATGCCAGCATGTTTTTAGCTGGCATCCAAGAGGCTCCGCTAGATGCTGACTGGATGCCAGCTAAAAGCATGCTGGCATGACAAATTAGAAGTAGGCGTGGCGATCCATACGGCATTATGGATTGCCACGCCTACTTCGTAGGCTCGCAATGACGTCCATCCGTTTTTCAAAAATTTTATCCGAAATCGCCTTCCCTGATAAATTTTTGTCTTCAGTAATTTTTTTTACATCAATATTTTTTGCCGCTTCCGAATATTTCTGCAATGTATCTGCGGTTTTTAGTCCGCATGCAC
>JABDEN010000064.1 GCA_013287025.1 Gammaproteobacteria bacterium
GGATATGTAGGATTACCTTTGGCATTTAGATTTTCACATGTCGGATATAAAGTCATTGGTTTTGATATTGATCTCGATAAAATATCAAAACTGAATTCAGGACTTACCTACATTCAACATATTACTCCTCAAAAAATTGCTGCCGCTCTTTCAGAAGGTTTTATTGCAACGAATGATTTCACAAAAATTAAAAATTGCGATGCAGTGATTTTATGTCTTCCGACCCCACTCGGTAAAAGACGCGAACCTGATTTAAGTTATGTTTTAAATACTCTCGATACGATTTTACCTTTTCTTCGAAACGGTCAAGTCATCTCACTCGAAAGCACAACGTATCCAGGTACGACGGATGAAGAAATTAAACCGCTCATCGAATCCATGAATTTTGCGATCGGCAAAGATATTTTTCTCGTTTACTCACCCGAGCGAGAAGATCCAGGTAATGCTGTATATGCCACTTCTAATATTCCTAAAATTTGTGGCGGCACCACGCCTGATTGTTTGGAAATAGGCGTTGCATTATACGAACAAGTCACAGGAGAGGTTGTCAGCGTCAGCTCAACAAGAGCGGCTGAAATGACTAAGCTTTTAGAAAATATCCATCGTGCTGTCAATATTGGATTAGTCAACGAAATTAAAATTTTGACTGATAAAATGGGTATTGATATTTACGAAATTATTCATGCCGCTGCGACTAAACCTTTTGGTTTTGTGCCTTATTATCCAGGCCCTGGTATAGGTGGTCATTGTATTCCTGTCGATCCATTTTATTTAACGTGGAAAGCGCACGAGTATGGCGTACGCACTCGATTTATTGAACTTGCCGGTGAAATTAATAGTTCCATGCCACAATGGGTCGTGCATAAAATTATTGATGCCTTGAATACACATCGAAAACCCATTAAAAAAAGTAAAGTACACATTTTAGGAATTACTTATAAAAAAAATATCGATGATGTACGAGAATCCCCCGCCATTCGCATGATGGAAATTTTATTGAAAAAAGAAGCGTTGGTTTCTTATTCTGATCCGCACTTACCGATATTTCCAAAAATGCGTGATTATCATTTTGACTTAGAAAGTCTGCCATTATCGGCTGAAATGTTGGCGGAACAAGATGCTGTGATTATTGCAACAGCACATGATTTATTTGATTACGAGTTTATAAAAAAACACGCCAATTTAATTATTGATACTCGCGGAGTGTATTCCGAAAAAGATCCAAAAGTCATTAGGGCTTAAATCCCATGAAAAATCAAAAATTTCGAATTGGAATTGTTGGGTGTGGAAAAATTTCTACGAATCATTTTAACGCAATTCAAGAGCTCTCCGATCAATTTGAATTGTTAAGTATTTGCGATAAAAATGCGGATAATTTAAATGCGGTCGTTAATAAATTAAATATTCAGGGATTTCCTGATATTGACACCATGAT
Organism: Gammaproteobacteria bacterium; assembly: GCA_013287025.1. Next base: position 1,436 of record JABDEN010000064.1, read on the forward strand.
TGCGGCGAAACCAGAGTTGGATATTTTGACGCTTTGTACGCCGAGTGGCATGCATGCAGAACAAACCAAACGAATCGCACAATTCAAAAAACATGTGATCACAGAAAAACCGATGGCAACTCGCTGGTCGGATGGTGTGGAGATGGTAAATGCTTGTGATCAAGCGAATGTTAAATTATTTGTGGTGAAACAAAATCGAAATCAAGGCGCTTTACAATTATTGAAGCGCGCGATTACAAAAAATCGTTTTGGCCGTATTTATCTTGCCAATTTCAATATATTTTGGACACGTCCGCAATCCTATTATGATCAATCAAAATGGCGAGGCACTTGGGAATTTGATGGTGGTGCTTTCATGAATCAAGCAAGCCATTACGTTGATTTACTCGATTGGTTAATGGGTCCGGTACAAAGTGTGCAATCGATGATGTCGACACTTTCTATCAATATGCAAGCAGAAGATACTGGCGTTTTAAATATACGCTGGCGATCGGGAACGTTAGGTTCGATGAATGTTACGATGCTGACCTATCCCAAAAATTTAGAAGCTTCACTCACTATTTTAGGTGAAAAAGGTACTGTCAAAATTGGTGGCGTATCTGCGAATCAAATTGAACATTGGGAATTCGATACGAAAGATGCAGAAGAAGATGTGAAAGCAGAACAATTAAAAAGTCCGCCGGAATTATCCGCGCATTTTAATCATAAAATTTATTATCAAAATGTTTATGATACGTTATGCGGAAAAGCATCTGCAGATACCGATGGTCGCGATGGTTTGCGATCACTTGAAATTTTGATTGCAGCATATTTATCGGCGCGCGATAACAAAAATATTAGTTTGCCTCTCGTTTATTAATCATCAAAATGGATGTATGAAGATGAATAGGCATAAAAAGGATTTGAGTAAATGGCTTAAACGTTCGATTGCTTTTACTTCTGATTGTTTGTGTATCATCGTTGCGTGGATTTTAGCGGAATCACTCGCAAATCCACTCGGTTCACTTCCACTAAATACTATTTTAATTGCTGAATTTAGCTTAATCGAAGTGAGCATTTGTATTATTTGCGGATTATATCGTGGCATCTGGCGTTTTGCTTCGATCCCGGATCTAATGAGGATTGTACGCGCCATACTATTAGGAACGTTGTTTTGTATCCTATACGCTGCCATTGAAAAAATTCATATTTCCTACAACATTTATATTATTAATGCTTTGTTGTTTGGCGTATTTTTATCGAGCTCTCGTTTAGTCATTCGACTATACAGTAATTATCGACATTTTTCGAAAGGCAAACGTATTTTAATTGTCGGTGGTGGCAGTGCTGGAGAAGGAATTATTCGAGATTTATCTCGATCTTTCTCAGTTTATCAATATATTCCAGCAGTGATTATTGACGATGATGTTTCAAGACATGGCAGTGAAATACAAGGTGTTCGTGTGGTTGGCACTTGCAAAGACATTCCAAAATTTGTGACCAAATATAAAATTTCATTAATTTTAATTGCGATTCCCTCTGCGAGTTCTAAGCAGATGCGTGAAATTGTCAAATACTGTGAACTCTCTAAAATTCCTTTTAGAACATTACCTTCTATTAAAGACATTGCTGATGGCATCGTCAAATCCAGTGGCTTACGTGAAGTGTTATTAGAAGATTTATTGGGTCGCGATCAAATTTATCTAAATGTTGAAATAATAAAATCGACCATTGAAAATCAAATCATACTGGTAACTGGCGGTGGTGGATCAATTGGCGGAGAACTTTGTCGTCAAATATGTAATTTTCATCCTAAAAAATTAATTATTGTTGATAACAATGAATTTAACCTTTACTCGATCGACATGGAATTACAAAAAAAAATTGATCCTTCAAAATTTCACGCGCATCTTTGCAGTGTTACAGATAAAATTGAACTAGAAAAAATATTTACCCTTCATAAACCAAGTATTGTTTTTCATGTCGCCGCTTACAAACATGTACCCTTACTTGAATCTAATCTCCGCGTTGCAATGCATAACAATATTATTGGGACGCGTATTGTTTCAGAATTATCTGAAAAAAATCATATCAAAACATTCGTGCTCATATCGACTGACAAAGCAGTGAACCCTACCAACATCATGGGTGCCACAAAACGCGCTTCAGAAATTTTTTGTCAAACGTATAACAAAAAAACGCAGACAAAATTCATGACAGTAAGATTTGGAAATGTATTAAATTCTGCAGGAAGTGTCATTCCGCTATTTCGCCAACAAATATCACTTGGTGGGCCACTGACGGTGACACATCGAGATATTACGCGATATTTCATGACGATACCCGAAGCAAGTCAACTTATTTTGCAAGCTGCCGCCATTGATGAAGGGCATATTTTTGTATTAAACATGGGTGAACCAATAAAAATTAATTATTTGGCGGAACAAATGGTGAAATTATCCGGCAAAGAAATAGGTAAAGATATTGAAATTCAATACACAGGTCTTCGTGCAGGGGAAAAATTGCATGAAGAATTACTCTATACATCAGAAAGTATTTGCGATACAACGCACCCACAAATTAAACAAGCCAAAGTTAAAGAATATGATTGGAATCACATTATTGATATCATCAATCAAATTGAAATAGCATGCGAAATTGGCGATGAAAATCAATTAAAAAAATTATTATGCAAACTAGTACCGGAATATCAAACGACAAAAATATCTAATACCAAAGATGAAACAAAAATCCCTAATCAAACTTTAGCTTATGTGTAAAAAAATATGATGATGAAAATATGTAGTACGATGATGATGGCAATGACACTTGCAGCTTGTAGTATCATGCCAGGTATGCAAAATCCTGATGTGGCAACGATGTCGCATCAAGGGCACGTGCGATCACCGACATTTAATCCCCAATTAATTTCAATCACTCCAGAAACGATTGCGGAGCAAAATATTTCGCATCGCGCTTATCGTATTGCACCTTCGGATATTTTAAATATCGTGGTATGGAATCATCCTGAATTTACGCCAAAAGAATTATTTTCTACACAACTAGGTTCAACCTTAAGCACACAAGGCATGGCCGGAAAAGAAGGTTATCTTGTCAATCAACAAGGTACCATTTATTTTCCACTGGTCGGGACTGTTACTGTCGCAGGTTACACCAGTGATGAAGTGCGTGCACTGTTGACCATGCGTTTGAAAAAATATCTCAAAAATCCAGAATTGAATGTCAGAGTGGCCGATTTCAGAAGTAAAAAAATATATGTTTTTGGCGAAATAATGAAACCAGGATTTATTCCTTTTTCCGATCAAATACTTTCTATTACGGATGCCATCAGCATGTCTGGTGGGTTTGATCCAAATGCAGCTGATCCTTCCCATGTTTATATTATTCGCGCGGGAGTGAATCTCTATCAGCCTAAGGTATATTGGTTGAATGCGAAGAGGCCTGAATCATTACTATTAGCAGAACATTTTGTTTTAAAACCTGGTGACATTTTATATGTTTCATCAGCAGCAGCGACACGTTGGAATCGTGTGCTTAATCAGTTGTTACCGACCATTGAAACCGTTTGGTATACTAAATCAATTATTAATAATGGATAGTCATATGAAAAGTGGGGACAACCAAAAACACATCGTTGACTATATCGATTTGCACACGATGATTGAGACACTATTCAAAAAAAAATGGCTTATTATCCTGATCACAGCCATTTTTTTTATCCTCACGATGTTTTATGTCACAACTAAACCGAAAGAATACCTTGCAAGTACTATTTTACTCATAGAACCCAATCAACTATCCAAAGAAACCCCGGGCACAAATAATCATCGGGGCTTAAGATTTAATGTGGGAGAAGAATCGGCCGCAGCGCAAATTGCTTTAATGCAATCGAATTTTATCTTGATGCCTTTGGTTCAATCCCTGCATCTTGATAGTCAAAATCCCGCCCCTGAAGTCATCGATAAACTACGTCGAAAATTATTGATCGTCAATCTTTCTAACAGCCAAGAAAACTTAGCCAATAAAACTGAAATTATTCAAATTACCTTGCGCGGACAAGATCCGAATCTCATCGCGACAATACTCAATCAGTTAGTCGCGATTACTCAGGAAAAAAGTATTCTTCATCAACAAAAACAAATTGATGTTGCATTAAATTTTTTGCATCAACAAGTGACAGAGACTCGGCATGCTTTACAACAATCAGAAAATAAATTAAATACCTATCGCGCTTCGCATGGAAAAATAAACATTCAGTTACAATCTAAATATTTAATGGATCATATTGCAGAGCTTGATAAACAAATTGAAGAAGTTTCTTTAAAAAAAATTAATTTATCGCAACAATTTACTGAATATCATCCTTACATGCGATCACTCGATGAGAAAAAAAATGAACTGAAAAAAAGACAAGCTCAACTGCAGCAAAAATTGAAAAAAATTCCAGGCGAAGATCAAGTCAATATCAATCTTTCACGAGAAGTTGAAATCAATAACAGTTTATATTTACGCGCGTTGGATGAAGTGAATGAATTAGAATTTTTGAAAACGAGTATCGTCAACACCATACAAGTGCTTACACCCGCAAAAACACCTGAATTTTCACAACCCATTAAATTATTGATCATTGGCTTCATCAGTCTATCGATAGGTTTCATTCTGGGTTGTTTAATCGTACTGAGTTGGAAAATATTCGCGAGACAAATTGACAATCCGCACTGGATCGAAAAGACTTGGGGAATTAAAAATCTTGCGGTTATTCCCTATAGTAAAACGCAAAGACGTTTTACAAAATCATTTACACAAAAAAAATTGGCTTACTTGCCTTTAGTCACTAATCAATTGCATTATGATTTCACTTTGAATGCAATCATGACTTTGCGAAATACTATCCAATTTCATTTGCACCAAAGTGCAAATCCGATCGTCACCATCATGGGATTGACGAATGGCGTTGGAAAGACTTTTATTTCCATCAATCTTGCTAATATTTTGGCGCATGCGGGCAATAAAGTTTTATTCATTGATGTAGATGTTCATCACAGTCATATTCAGCAATATTTTAGGAATACAAATTTACTTGGACTGACAGATATTCTTTATCATGAAGTTTCCATCGAAGATGCGGTTTCAGAATCACCTCATTTTGCTCACTTGCATTTATTGTCTTTAGGTAAAATAGATAAAAAACGCATGGATTTACAGTTAAGTAAAAAATTAAATACGCTGTTACAGTCATTAAAAAACCAATATCAATATATCATTATTAATGGTACATCGAGTGTATATATGAATGATCAGATTTTATTTGGAATTGATGTCGGAATGCATCATCCGAAAATGATATGTAAAGCGGAGATTGAATACGTTTAGCGAGTTGCATGTTTTTCAGTTTTAATTGTAACTGCTCTCGCAAGCGATCGAATACTGAATCAATATCTCGGAGGGATGCCGCTTTTCGATCTGCGAAATAACGTTCATATTGTTGTGCGTATTGCGTTAAATAGGTCAACCTATTTTCATCCGTCACGCGATCGGATTTTTTCGTGGTTAACTCACATGATGCTAGATCAAGGACATCACCCGGCATCATTTCGCATACGGGAATTTTCGGCAGTCGTTTTTTGAGAAATTCGATAAATTTAGGCGCAAAGGGAAAAATATTGACGGGTTCAGTATTGAGATGAAATAAATCTGGATCAAGAAAACAAGCAGGCCCCGCGCTCGGAATGTAGACGCGTGGCGATACATTATGAATGGCTCTCGCGACAGATTCGAATTTGGTCATCATTTTTTTTGTCGAAATGGTGGTATATTGTTCTTCTGAATAGTCATAACAAGTCGGGTGCCACGTTGCCCCTGAGAATTGACAGGTGAATACATCAATTTTGCCGTTCTCGCGTAGAATGGCTATCAAGCGATCGTAGAGTTTGCAATCATTCATATTCAGCGCGGTAAAACCACCGGCATTGATCAAGAGTGCAGAGTCACGATTCAATTCAGAATCATCCAAATAAAGACGCAAGCTACCATCACTTAACGTAATCACCTCCGCATCACTACAACAATGTATTTTTTTACAGTCATAGGATTTAAGCGCAGCATAAAGCGCATTTCTACGAAAGTTTGGGATGATCAATTCAAAATCCCGTGATTGGAGGGACATCAAAAAATCGAGATCGAAATGATCCTTATGTTCATGGCTAATATAAATATATTTGTTTTTTTTAGAGTGCAAAAATTTGTTTTGAATTACAGCCGCCATGTCGTGATTTTGTGGAAATTGAAACCATGCCGAATCAAATGCACCAAATGCGGAAAGCCAAGGATCTGTAATGATAATAGATTTTTCAGTTTCAAAACAGAATCCTGCATGACCAATAAATGTGATTTCCAAGGGATGCTTCCTCTATGTTGAAGTCACGTTGAGAGCGCTGTATTTTT
>JABDEN010000065.1:0-5069 GCA_013287025.1 Gammaproteobacteria bacterium
TAACAGATTGTTTGAAATTAAAAAACACTATTATATTAAACTTGGTTATAGTTTGATCAAAATATGGGGGTTATTTTCAACACCGCGATGAATGCGGTGTTTTTTCGTGATTATCCTCTGGAACCGCCAGACATCGATCGTGGTTTTGGTGAATCATCCAAATCTACCGATACTAAAGATGCGCGTCTAACGCTTACAGGAGAAGAAACCTCATTTGAAGCGGAAGTTTCGCTCTTTAGAAAAGCAGGTAGTGAATACCTTCTTCTATCTATTTTTACTTCGGATGTAGGTTTTGAAATATTAGGAAGAGATACACTTCTTTCTTTACCGGATGTTGAAGATAATGGAGAAGATCCAGTTGAATCATTTTTTACAGATTTATATTCTGATATTGAAGACAATGGGGAAGATTCAGTTGAATTAGTTTTTATAGATTTATCTTCTCCTTCGACCTTCGGGTCGTTCTTAACAGATTCCGTCAATCGAGGAGGAACAAATTTTTTATAATTTGGGTTACCACCATTTTGTTGTAAACTTTGTCTGATAGCTTTAGAACTATTTTGTTGAGATTGAATTACAGTAGAATTCCTTGAATCTTTTAGATCTTTATGGATAACAGAGGAAATGAGTTTTTCACCCACCGCAATGATAGACGTACCTATATTTCCTAAAAATGCAACGACTGAACTTGCCAAAATGGAGCCATATACACCCATCGCGGTACTCATCGTTGCAGCGAAAAAGCTACCAATCGCATTTCCTAAACCGGCAACTAATGGTCCACTAAATACTGTACTGAAAGCTGTAACCACTGAGCCAAGGCCGATAGAACTTAGTACAGGTGCAATTTGTCCGCCGGGTACTAAACACGCGGCGATTACAAATAAATTAAGTAAAAGGTGAGGTACAGCTCGTGCAAAAGATTCTAAACATGTGGTCAACGTTGGGTATTTTTCCCCATAACCACCTGTGAAATACGAAAAGATACTTGGAAGGAAATTGAAAATACTATCAACTACCAAACGTGCATGATTTAAAGTATTAGCAATAAATATCCCCATTTGTCCAATTAAACTAAAAGGGATACCAACAACTGCCATGATTATACGTGCCAATGGATTGGCTTTACTATTAGTCCAAGCAAAATTTAATGGGCTGAAAAGTAATGCGCTTAAACCTCTTAATGCAGCCTCAATATTCATGGTGAGACCATAAAAAATAACATTGGGAATTCTAAGAAAAAAAAGAAATGCATCCAATCGACTACGAAATAGTTCGTCACGAGATGGCCATGCTAAATTCCAGATGGCGGAGACAGGATTTTCAATTGCAAAAGTCATAAATGATTCATAGTTGCCTAAGCCCTTGGAACCACTTGGATAATTTAATTTTTTTCCAATCATAGACGGAGCATTAGATCTAGCATTTCCTATCATACTCCAGGCTACAGTCATTTTAGTTCTTATAAACGATGTAATTTTTTGTGACATGGGTTCGTTTTTGTTTTTTTGTTTATACCCCTCCCCCATCATTTTTTCTGTATCCGCTACATTATCTAATCCAATGAGCATCTCTTTGAAAATAGAAGCCAAAGATTTTTCGAGCGGAACTTGAATACTATTTAATCTGTTTGCTTCAGAAGTAATAGCATAAGAATTCGCTTTAAGATCACTATTGGCCTTAGGCATTTCAGAATACTCAATTTGATTAAAATGTAACTATAGCATAAATATATGTATAAAAATAGATCGTTTTATCGAATAACTGATATTTTTTAGATCATATTAACGCTTTGTTTTGACAAGGATATTGGATTTGAAGGGGCGACAAGTTATTGATTTAAGGGTGTTTGACTGGAAGTGGAAAGCTATAAACCCTCACCCCTAACCCCTCTCCCCTCGTTTCACTCCGGGAGAGGGGAACTTGTCCTATATAAATTATAAATTCCCCTCTCCCATTTATGGGAGGGGGTGAGGGTCTTTAGCTTAACGCAATTATTAAGAAGCATTTCCCCTCGCCCGCTTGCGGGAGAGGGGTTGGGGTGAGGGTTTGTAGAAAGTTCCCGCGCTACAAAGTAAAACTATTCCACCAACTTCAAATGCGAGCGATTTTTCATACTATCGGCTTTCGAAGTCACTAATGGAGGTTGAATATCACCCTCGCCTTCGCCTTCTGCATCTTCATAATCGAAGAACATACCCTGTTGATTTTCTTGGGCATAAATGGCAAGAACAGCCTTCACAGGAGCGCAAATAATATGGACCACCCCTGAAAAAGAAGCACGAAATTCGACTAAATTATTTGAAATCTTAAGATCACGAATGGCGGCTGGGGAAATATTTAAAGTGATCTCACCATTTTCAATATGTTCAAGAGGAACTTTACATTTAGGATAGTTGGCATTGATGACAATAAAAGGCGAACAGCCACTATCGATAATCCAGTCATAAAAAGCGCGAATCAAATAAGGTTTATTTGATAACATAATTTCCTCTTATTATTTTATGCCGTTTCTGCATTCGACATTTTTCGTAAGTCTTGTTCGGATTCCGTTAAGCTTGCTTGGAATGAATCACGTGCAAAAATGCGTTCCGCATATTTCATGACAGATTTCGCTTCTGGTGGTAACGTGATACCCCATGCTGGGAGACGCCATAAAATTGGTGCAATACAGCAATCCACTAAAGAGAAATCTTCATTCAGAAAATAGGCACCCGTTCCAAAAAGAGGCGCTAATTTAATTAAATAATTGCGTAATTCTTTGGTAGCAGCAGTCACTTCGGATGGCTTTGCACTTTCAATCTTACGAACTAATTCACCCCATTCACGATCGATGCGATAAACCATCAAACGTGTTTTAGCGCGGGCAACTGGATAGACAGGCATTAAAGGTGGATGCGGGAATCGTTCATCCAGGTATTCCATGATGATATTGGCATCATAAAGCACCAATTCACGGTCAACCAATGTAGGTGAAGATCCATAAGGATTTAACTCTAATAAATCCTCTAATTTATCCTTGTCATAGACGTCAGTGTTAATGACTTCAACGGAAACACCTTTTTCCGCTAACACGATACGCACTCGATGGCTATATATATCTAAAGCACCCGAATACAGTGTCATGATCGAACGTTTATTGGCAACAATAGCCATTTGAACACCCCTCAATAAAAAATAAAGACGAATGAGAGAATAGCTCTTTGGGCTGGCTGAGGGATCGAGGATTCGAATCCTGAAGATTAGCGGAATCAAATCCGCTAAAACCATCATGATCCCCCAAAAAGTCCTTTTTAACGCTTGGAGTATTGTGTACCTTTACGCGCTTTGTGTCTTCCCACTTTCTTACGTTCCACTTCGCGCGCATCTCGCGTTAAATAGCCAGCTTTACGCAGAATTTTTCGTAATGAGCTTTCGCCACCAGACTCACCACCAGCATCACTAATGCCATCTTCATCATATCGAACTAACGCTCTTGCGATACCATGACGAATTGCACCCGCTTGACCACTAATTCCGCCACCATTCACGGTGACTATTATATCAAATTTTTCTTGTAATTGGGTGATTTCGAGTGGCTGACGCACAACCATTCGAGCGGTTTTACGTCCAAAGTACTGATCTAATGTATTTTTATTAATAACAATGTTGCCGGTACCTGGCTTTAAAAACACTCGTGCCGTCGATGTTTTGCGACGACCTGTTCCACAAAAATATTGCTTTTCAACTGGCATACTATTCTTCCGTATCAAAATCTAAAACTTTAGGTTGTTGCGCTTCATGAGGATGTTCTTTGCCCGAATATACCTTTAATTTACGATACATATCACGGCCCAAAGGATTTTTGGGTAACATGCCTTTGACTGCTTTTTCGATAACTCTTTCAGGATGTTTAGCGAGTAACTTATCAAAAGTCACCGCCTTAATTCCACCTGGATAACCGGTATGGCTATAATAAATTTTATCGGTGGTTTTCTTGCCTGTCACTTTAACGAGACTTGCATTAATTACAATAATATAGTCACCCGTATCGACATGCGGGGTATATTCCGGCTTGTGTTTACCTCGTAGTCGTTTCGCAACTTCGCTTGCAAGACGGCCTAAGGTTTTACCTGCAGCATCAACCATATACCAATTATGCTGCGCTGTTTCTTTTGTTGCATTATACGTTTTCATCGGACTCCTATTCCATGTACGTCACTCACCTCATGGACAGATTTCTAGATTAAAAGATGTCGAATTTTATAGTAACGTATAAAAAGAAGCAATAGTAAATATATAGAAAAATAAACTACCGACCATTCCTATCCTTTCGTTTTTAATTGAAAATTCAGCATTTTTTTAACAAAAGCACTGCCAAAAATAAAGGAATATGTTATTGTATGCATTGCATCATTTTTTATGAGAGGAATGTACGATGGCTGCAAAAAAAGCTTCTGCCAGATTAGCGAAAAAAGCTGTAAAAAAACCACATAAGGCAAAAATGCCAGTGGTGAAAGACCCATTAACGAAAAGCGGTATTGTGAAGGCTATTATGGATATGACTGGCCTTGCAAAAAAAGATGCTGTCGCGGTAATGGATGCCTTAGGGACTGTTATTGAGTTACATATCAAAACCCGTGGCCCCGGCAAGTTTACGTTACCAGGTCTTTTGAAGATCAATGTCGTAAACAAACCTGCTACAAAAGCTCGTCCAGGTATCAATCCTTTTACTGGCGAAGCAATTACAGTCAAAGCAAAACCTGCGCGCAGAGTCGTGAAAATCAAAGCGCTCAGAAAGCTCAAAGAAATGGCTGCTTAACATGATGAAAAAGCTGGCATTCTCTTTTCTTGAATGCTAGCTTTGCAATTAATCATGGGATTTTAATTCATAAAAATTGGTCTGATTGGCTTACCTTCGGTATGGATAATGAGATAACTGCCATCTTTGACTGTTTTCACATCTTTCCGCCATACTCGCCAAAATTCACCGATAGGACCTACTTCATCTCCACGATAATTACGTGGAATACTTAATTTAAGATAAGAGTATTTCACCTTTAGGCCTGAGGGAGAATAAATCAATAATC
>JABDEN010000065.1:5137-7830 GCA_013287025.1 Gammaproteobacteria bacterium
GTTGTTTTTCATAATATTTTGTTTTTTCGATGTGGGATTATAATCAATATAAAACTTTTTATTGCCAGAATAAATTTTTTGTGCGGCGGGCACAGCCATTTTAGTTGCATAGGCATTACTAACCATGACGGAAAATAAAAAAAGAAAGAAAGTAAAAAATATTTTATGCGCAACATATTTCATGACGTTCTCTCCATTTCCGCCTTGACGGTATCTGCTAACTGATTCGCCAATTCTTTAATCCGAATTTCATTTTCCCCTTCCACCATGACGCGAATGAGAGATTCGGTACCGGATTTGCGTAACAAAACACGACCTGTTTTGCCTAATTCATTTTCTACATTTTTTAACATCGCTTGCACGCTTGGTTTTTCTAATAAGCCTGCGCTTTCATTCACTTTTACATTTAATAAAACCTGGGGATATTTTTGTAATCCTTTTTTTAATTGTTCAAGCGTTTCTGATTTGTGGCGCATTGCAGAAAGTACTTGCAATGCAGTAATAATACCATCGCCGGTCGTGAGGGCTTCGAAACAAATGATATGTCCAGAAGGTTCACCCCCAATGCACCATTTTCGTTTGCCAAGTTCCGCCATAATATGACGATCACCGACAGGAACACGAATAAATGGAATATCGAGTGCAAGTAATGCGTTTTCCAATCCTATATTTGACATGACGGTGCCAACCACACCACCTTTTAACAATCCTAATTCTAAACGGTGTTTGATGATGATATAGAGTAATTCATCCCCATCTAAAATATTTCCTTTATGATCGATCATAATGACACGATCGCCGTCACCATCCAACGCGATACCTAAATCTGCTTTTTCTTTAAGGACATGCGCACGCAATGTTGCGGGATGTGTGGCCCCACATTCTAAATTAATATTTAAGCCGTTAGGTTCTACTCCAATTTCAACGACATCAGCACCCAGTTCACGAAAAACATTGGGCGCAACGTGGTAAGCCGCGCCGTTCGCGCAATCGACCACAATTTTTAAACCGTTTAAACTCACATCCGATGAGACAGTACTTTTGCAAAACTCGATATATCGGCCCGGTGCATCGACGACACGAATTGCTTTTCCTAATTCTGAAGAATCCACTGTCGTCATGCTTTTTTCGAGTTGTTCTTCTATCGCAAGCTCCACTTCGTCAGGAAGTTTAGTACCTGTCGATGAAAAAAACTTAATACCATTATCGTAATATGGATTATGTGATGCGCTAATGACAATACCCGCTTGCGCACGCAAAGTACGGGTGAGATAAGCAATAGCAGGTGTTGGCATCGGTCCCAATAAATGGGTATCCACACCGGCCGCGGAAAGTCCCGCTTCTAGTACTGATTCAAACATGTATCCGGAAATGCGTGTGTCTTTTCCAATTAAAACTTTGCCGGATCCTTGGCGCGCAAGCACTTTACCGACCGCCCAACCTAATTTCAAAATAAATTCTGCATTAATAGGCCAAACGCCAACGCGTCCACGAATGCCATCCGTGCCGAAATGTTTTCGTGATTGAATAGGTACTTCCTTAAGTGGTTTCATCGTGGGCAGCATCAACTTTCAAATTATCTTCGGGAGAGATGGTATGGGTATCGGGTTCTGGTGGTTTATTTTTGGGATTGTTGGGCATGTCAGACCAACCAGAAGGTTCACGTATTGGTCGGCCAGACATAATATCATCGATTTGCTCAGTATTAATGGTTTCATATTTAATAAGCGCTTCCGCCATGGTGTGCAATTGTTCTAAATTTGCTTTTAAAATGGTTTCTGCACGTTGATAATTGCGATCAACAATATCACGAACTTCTTGATCGATAATGCCAGACGTACTTTCAGAAATTTCCTTATGGCGCGCCACTGCATGACCCAAAAATACTTCTCTTTCATCATCACCAAAAGTGAGAGGGCCTAATTTTGCGGATAAACCCCACTTTGTTACCATATTTCTTGCGAGTTCGGTTGCCTTTTGAATATCATTCGAAGCACCGGTCGTGACTTTATCTGCCCCAAAAATCACTGCTTCAGCAATACGACCGCCAAATAAGCTCGAGATTTTGCTTTCTAAATATTCTTTGGTATGACTATAACGATCGCCCTCAGGTAAAAACATCGTCACACCCAATGCACGACCGCGGGGAATAATGGTGACTTTATGGACGGGATCATGTTCCGGTACAAACAAACCTACAATCGCGTGACCTGCTTCGTGGTAAGCGGTGAGTTTTTTCTCGGATTCGCTCATCACCATCGATCGACGCTCAGCACCCATAATCACTTTATCTTTTGCACGTTCAAATTCATCCATGCCCACCGCACGTTTATTTGAGCGAGCCGCAAATAAAGCAGCTTCATTCACAATATTCGCTAAATCTGCACCCGAAAATCCAGGGGTACCACGCGCAATCACCGCGGGGTTCACATCATTTCCTAAAGGTACTTTACGCATATGTACACGAATAATTTGTTCCCGGCCTCGTACATCTGGCAAACCCACCACCACTTGACGATCGAAACGGCCTGGACGTAATAATGCATTGTCTAACACATCAGGACGATTGGTCGCTGCAATGACAATCACGCCTTCATTGCCCTGAAAACCATCCATTTCTACCAATAATTGATTCAAGGTTTGTTCACGTTCATCATGTCCACCCCCCAAACCCGCACCACGATGACGACCCA
>JABDEN010000066.1 GCA_013287025.1 Gammaproteobacteria bacterium
TGATTGTGACGAAATTTATCTAAAGCAGGGCAGGATTCGATATGAACCACTAAACCATGGCCAGATTCAATATATCCGCCGATCGGATCGCCGGGAATAGGGCGGCAGCATTTCGCAAAACGGACTACAATGCCTTCCGTTCCTTTAATGATGAGAGGGGAGGTGATGGCGCTAATTTGAGAAGAGGTGTGAGAAGGTTTAGCAAGCTGCTTTGCAACTAATAATGCTGTTCGATTGCCGATGCCAATTTCTTCAAATAAATGACTAATCGATTCTAATTTTGCGGTAGTCACAATCTCTTGGAATTGCTCGTCTGCAATTTGACTTAACGTCAATCCAAAAGTATGTAAAGACTTTTCGACTAACCGTTTGCCGAGTTCAATGGATTCGTCGCGTTGTTGTTTTTTCAAATAATGTTTAATGGTACTCCGTGCTTTGCCGGTAACGACGAAACTTAGCCATGCGGGATTTGGCCTCGCGCCAGCAGCGGTAATCACTTCTACTTGTTGTCCATTGATTAATGGTGTGCTTAAGGGTGCAAGTCTTCGATCGAGTTTGACTGCAACACAAGTGTTGCCAATATCAGAGTGAATCGCATAAGCAAAATCAACCGCAGTGGCGCCTGCGGGTAATTCAAGAATATTTCCTTTTGGGGTAAAGACATAAACTTCGTCGGGGAATAAATCGGTTTTGACATTTTCAATGAATTCAAGGGAGTTTTTGGAGCTTTTATGCATTTCCAACACACCCTTTAACCATTCTTGGGCGCGTTGTTGTGCATCGCCTAGCACCGTTTTTTCCGTTTTATAAAGCCAATGCGCGGAGATGCCATATTCCGCCATTTTATGCATTTCTTCCGTACGAATTTGCACTTCGATCGGCACACCATAGGGCCCGAAAAGCGTCGTATGTAAAGATTGATAGCCATTCACTTTGGGGATCGCAATATAATCTTTGAAACGTTGCGTGATAGGTTTATATAAATTGTGTAAAACACCGAGCACGCGATAGCAGGTATCTATTTTATCTACGATAACGCGAAATCCATACATGTCCATGACTTCAGAAAAAGAAAGGTGTTTGTCATGCATTTTTTTGTAAATACTATAAAGATGTTTTTCACGCTTGAAGACGGAACGCGCGCGAACGTTGTGTTTTTTGCAGGCTTTTTGAATGTCGTCATCGATAAATTCCATCATTTCTTGCCGGCTGCTATTCGCCTTTTGCAAAGCATCTTTTAAGATGCGATATCGCATGGGGTACAAGGTTGCGAAACCTAAATCTTCAAATTCCACTCTAAACGCGTGCATCCCTAAACGATTGGCAATCGGTGCAAAAATTTCTAAGGTTTCTTTCGCAATTCGCCGACGTTTTTTGCGTGGCAGGATGCCGATGGTGCGCATGTTATGTAATCGATCGGCCAGTTTAATCAAAATCACGCGAATATCACGCGCCATTGCCATGACCATTTTACGGAAATTTTCCGCTTGTGCTTCGGCACGTGTTTCAAATTCAATTTGCGTTAATTTGGTTACCCCGTCAACGAGATCTGCGACTTCTTTCCCGAATTTGTCCACAATGTCTGATTTTTCAACATAAGTATCTTCAATGACATCATGCAGAATAGCCGCGATGATGGTTGGGGGATCCATGCGCATTTCGGCTAATATTTTGGCAACAGCGAGGGGGTGAGTGATGTAAGGTTCGCCAGTATGGCGTCTCTGGCCTTCATGGGCGGTTTTGGCAAGCTCATAAGCATCATTGATGATAGTTTGTTCATTATCATCAAGATAAACTTTAAGCTCGGCAATTAATGCATCCAAACCGTCCAAAATGCTGTTCCTCGCCATGATGAATATTCTTTATTTTATTATGTATCACTTTTAGGCTTTAGTCATTCATATTGAATGACTTAAAACTATTCAGCTTCGTCGAAATGATCAGTAGATTCAGGAGCGTCAGAGATGATTGGTTCTTCGGTAATAATGATAGTTTGTTGGGTGGTGGCGATGGGAATCATGTCAATTTCGTGCGCATCGCTGAAATCGGTATGACCTGCTGCAATTTCACGTAATGCAACGACTGTCGCTTTATCATTTTCCCAAGGAACCGTAGGATCAACACTACCTCTCATTAATTGACGAGCGCGTTTTGCGGCGAGTATAACTAATTCAAAGCGGTTTTCCACATTTTCTAAACAATCTTCGACAGTAATTCGTGCCATATAAACCTCATACAAAGGTGTTCATTCTAACGAGGAGATCTATTTTTCGCTAGTGTTTTTTTCTTCCAATTTCGAGAAATCATTCAATAATTTAGAAAATTTAATGCTTTGTTTTTTTTGTAATAACCGATTGGCGAGAATAATATACGTCAAATCGGCAATGGCATGTTCAAAATCTGCATTAATCACAAGGTATTTAAATTCATGAATGTGTTGCAAGGTTTCTTCCGCATTATGAATACGTTCGCGAATAATCTCGGGTTTATCTTGGTTGCGCTTTTTTAAGCGTTCTTCGAGATCAGCAAGCGATGGCGGAAGAATAAAAATGCTATGACAATCTGGAAAAAGCTGTTGAATTTGTTGGGAACCTTGCCAATCAATTTCCAGAATGACGTCGATACCTTTCGACAGCGTTTCTTTCACCCATTGATGGGAGGTACCATAATATTGATTAAATACGACCGCGTGTTCTAAAAATTCCCCTTTTTCGCGCATCGAATTAAACTGACTTTCGGAAATGAAATAATAATTCACCCCATCGACTTCAGCAGCTCTTTTGGCTCTTGTCGTATGGGAAATAGAAACCATAATATCCGGAATGGATTCGACGAGCGCCTTGACGAGGGAGGTTTTGCCGGTGCCTGACGGGGCTGCAATGATAAAAAGATTTCCGGGTGCTTTCATGCGTCCGTCGCCTCTCTCTGCATTCGATCAATAATTAAAGTGGTTGATATATCTTTAATGACACCTAAAACACGCACTTCACCACCGTACGCCGTCACTACTTCGTGGCCGACGACATCTTCGAGTCGTTCGTAATCTCCGCCCTTGACCAAAATGTCTGGTTTTAAGTATTTCAATAAACGTATCGGTGTATCATCTGCAAAAGAAACGACCCAGTCGACCATTCCCAAACTTGCGAGTACGGCCATGCGTTGCTGGACATTGTTGATGGGACGACCTTTGCCTTTTAATTTTTTGACGGATGCGTCTTCGTTGACTGCCACGATGAGAAAATCACCTAATTTTTTGGCTTGTTGTAAATAAGTCACATGACCGGCATGTAAAATATCAAAACAGCCATTGGTAAATACGATTTTTTTGCCTTTCATGCGTTCGGCCGTGAGCGCTAACAATAATTGCTCATCATTCACAATGCCTGCTTCAGGATGGTGATCAGACATTGCGACTTGTAATTCGGCACTACTGACGCTTGCTGCGCCAAGTTTGGATACCACAATACTTGCGGCTAAATTCGCAAGCGCCATGGCATGTTGAATGGTGCTGCCGGCGCCTAAGGCAGTTCCCAACACTGCAATTACGCTATCTCCCGCGCCGGTCACATCGAAAACTTCTTTCGCATGGGCAGGAAGGTGTACTTCTTCTTTGTTTTTTTGAATCAACGTCATCCCACGCTCACCGCGTGTTAAAAGTATGTTGTCGATATCATATTCTTTTAAAAATTGATGACCTTTCTGGATAATGTCATGCTCCGACTCGCATTCACCGACGATGGCTTCGAATTCTTTTAAATTGGGTGTAATGAAATCAGCATGACGATAGATATGAAAATTGTTGCCTTTTGGGTCTACTAATACAGGGACATTTGCTTTTTTTAGCGGCTTTAATTAATTCGGAAATATTGCTTAACGTTCCTTTACCATAGTCGGACAAAATAACAAGATTGCAGTGATTTAAGTGTTTTTCAAAAACATGAAGTAAAGAGTCATTATTCAATTGCGGAATCTTTTCTTCAAAATCGAGGCGCAATAACTGTTGTTGTCGGCTAATCACACGCAACTTGGTGATGGTTGGAATGTTAGATAGGCGCAACAATGAATGCGATACCTTAGCGGCAGTCAATTCGCTTTCGAGAGAATTCGCTTTTTCATCATTACCAGTAATACCGACCAAGGTGACTTTGGCACCTAATGCTGCAATATTTAAGGCAACATTGGCCGCCCCGCCGGGTCTTTCATCTTTTTGTTGGATTTTGACCACAGGTACGGGCGCTTCAGGCGAGATACGAGCGGCATCCCCAAACCAATATCGGTCCAGCATGACATCGCCAATAACTAAGATTGAAGCTTTAGTAAAATCAGGTACTTGATGAGACATTTGTTTTTCTGAGTTAAAAATTTGTCTAATTTTAACATAGAGGCTTGAATAAGCAAGGAAAGGAAAATGAGGGTGGTACATTTTCCTACATTTTCCGCCATGTCATGTCACATAACGTTCATTTGAAATAGAGATGAGAATAATGTATAATTTTCAAGCAAAATTAGCAAAAGTGGAGTAAGTGATGCAACAGCGCAAAAAGAAACCGGTCAATCAGGATAGTCTAATTGTCTACAGTGAATTCAAAACTGATTATCGAGTATATGACATCGGGATTATGTCTAATCCTAGTCAAGATATTTACATTGTCCTGGATCCTGAGCCTGGTTATTCAAGATCATCAACCATAAGGTTTTTTGATTCGAAGACTTTATTGTCCCAAGGTCCAGCTATTGAATCGGGTATTGAAGCTTTTACTTTTGTTGCGCCTGTTAATAACGATAAAAATTTAATCTTAGGTAAATTTCGTCGTCCATGGAATAAAAAGCCTGCTTTATATGACTGTAATGAAAAAAAAATAGTTCTTGAGTATAGTTCCCCGCAGACTGCCTTCCATATTTCGGAACTTGTAATATTAGAAGAAAATAACATTGCTGCTAGTAGAGCGGTGAAAGCTCAGATGGATGGCGGCGGATATTATATAACGGTTTGGAAGATCAATGGGGATATGATCTACGATATAGATATAAGTCATCGCGGAGCGCCTCCTCCTCTTCGGATTCTGACATGTGACCAGGATTACGACAGCATTAAGGATGCTGCACAAAACGCAGACAAGTTTCGTCTTTTTTCAGATGGACGTTTCCTTGTTACCACCTCAATAAAGTTTTGGGATATTGGTGAAAAAAACTATATGGGTGTTTACTCATACTCTAGCCCAACTCTCACCTGTAAATTATTATTGGACTTAAGATTTCCAAAAGATCTTTGCTCAATCATTTTGGATTACGCAAAAGGAGAGGGGCATCGTCTTTTCGATGTTAGAAAAACAATTTCTTATGCGATTGAAAAAGATGCGCAAAAGAAAAAACAAAAGAAAAAAGGCCTCAATCCAGAAGCAAGTACTTTTAAACCTAGGTAGTGTGATCGTCATCACCTATGTCATGCTAGCATGACATCACTAGTGTCCGGTAAATTCACGCCCCCTTTGAAAAGGCGTTGTTGCATAAATAAGGTCATCCTGAACGAAGTGAAGGATCGGTTTAATTCATCACCATATTATAGAAGTAAACTGATCCTTCACTTCGTTCAGGATGACAAAGCCTCTGATTATGCAACAACGCTTTTTCAAAGGGGGCGTGAATTTACCGGACACTAGTGAGCATGACATAGGTGATGACGAAATCCATTCTACATCTCAAAGCTTTGCTCTCAGTTTTTTTGCAACGGCCGTTGCAAAGATCTTACATTGTTGTGATATTAAAAATAAGAGCCAGGCCATAAAAGAAGACGAGGGCTTCCATTTTGCCTTCTTAAACTTTCTGCAACGCTCGTTGCAGAAAGTTATATTTCATCAAATATATACAATATAATATCATATATTCAATAACATATAAATAGCCTAATAGTTAAAGCTATTAGGGATAGGCCACGTTCACCGCCGCATAGGTGGCTTTAGAAGGGCCTGTTTTTGTTTGCATAACAGAAAGACCCCGCAACAGCTCATAGAATCTCGCAAACATATGCCAATGTAAAAAATTCTTCTATTAAAGAAGTAGACTATAATCAAGTAGTTAGTATAATCATTACCCTAATAAGGTAATTAAATTTTGAAAAAATAACCTAGTAGGGTATACTTAAGTTATGGAAAAGCGCGTAATGACCTATGACTTGGAAGCTATAAAAGAATCGTTTTCCACATGGGACATTTTATTATTTCTTTTAAGGAGAGGTAGACCATGAGATGCCATGCTTGCTGTAAAGGTACACTACATCACACGAAAAAATCGCAGATTTATACCTATAAAGGTAAATCCATTACATTAGAACAACTCGGTTTGTGGTGTAATTCTTGTGAAGAAGGAATCTTAAATGGTGATGATATTGCCAAAACTGAAAAAGATTTTGAAAAATTCAAAACAAAAGTGGATGGCTTGTTAACACCAGAAGAGATTCGTCACATACGTAAAGATGTTCTTCATTTAACACAAGAAGAAGCGGGTAAGATATTTGGTGGTGGAAAAAATGGATTTAGCCGTTATGAACGAGGGGAAACAAAACCACTTCCTGCAGTTAGCAATTTGTTAAAAATTCTTGAACGTCATCCGGAAGAGTTAAAAAATTTCATTAATCAATCTTGTTAGACAATCCAATCTCAGCATGAGGTGAGAGCGACGATATTAAAACATAAATTTTTTTATAATTTTTACTTACGATATCATGTCTAGGAAAATTAAAATATAAAATCCATTTCTATTATTATTAAAAAGGCATTAATCATGAAAAAACTCTCTTTGGTACTGGGTTGCTTAATAACTACAAATTCTTTTGCAGAGATCCTTATTCTAAAAACGGAACATACAGTTTCTCCTGGATTTAAGGGAAATATAGAAGTTATAAGAACTGAAAAAACTTTATCTCCAGAAGAAATATCACAAATAAAAAATTCAGAAGTGAACAATTTATCGAAAACATTAACCGCGAATGTCGAAAATGCTTTTGGGGTAGTTAATCAAAAGCCTTACCTTTAGCACAAAAACGAATGCAGGAGGTAAAGAAAAATGGCTAGAAAAACCCATTCACAGCTAAAGAAAGCGGCCTTTAAAAAGGCTGGGGTCAAAGAAGCATATGATTCTTTGGAAGATGAGTTTGGTTTATTGGAAATGATGCTAAAAGCACGGTTAAAAGCTGGGAAAACACAGGAAGAGATTGCAAAAAAAATGAAAACCACCACTTCTTATTGTTAAATATAAGCTTCCAATTTTAAGGTAGAAGCAACCAATTCAACAATTTTGTGTTTGCCGTGTCCTGTAGGGTTGGTTTCCTCGTGTGTTTTTACTATTCCTACGCTTTCCATTTCGTGGATATCTCTTCTCACGGCTGAGCGAGGTCTATTGATGGCTTTAGCGATGTTAGTAATGGAATCAGGGTGTTTCCTGATATTATTAATTAATTTTATTTTGGACGCGCTTAAAAAGTGTAACATTTCGGAGGGATCTACAAAAGTTAATATAGCGCATCGTTTGGGGAGGGATTTGCCTTGATCAGCAGCACGCATTGTTTTTTTTGCGCTATCAAAAAAATCTTTAACTGATCCAATTTTCACTTTTACTAATTTAAAAGATTTTTTGGTTTTTGATTTTCGCATGTAATGACTCCCATTCTTTCTCAAATCTATTTTGGATATCTTCAAAGGATAAAAAATCTATATCGTTTTCTTTTCCGATAAAATGTCGATGATGACGTCCATGACAATTATCATATCCTAATACTCTACCATTATCTCCCGCATACAAGAAATTTGATAAGTAAT
>JABDEN010000067.1 GCA_013287025.1 Gammaproteobacteria bacterium
CGACGATATATTTTTGCCAAGTAAATTAGAGGGAAATGCGCGCGCTAATTTTTTTGCGTGTTGCAAACATTTTTCAAATAGAGTAAATCCATCAGATCATATAGATGAAAAAGTGCAGGCGAAGTTTGTGGATGGTGGTGGATCTATGCTGGATTCGCATGAAAGTAGCGCTGCGTCATCAGCGCATACCACATTTGGTGTATCAATAGGAATACCTTCACTTATTATGAGTGGATTATGGGATACCGTTGGTTCATCTTTACGAAATTTGCATGCCAGCATGAAATACACAACAAATATAGAAAAAGAAGAAGAAAAAGTCATTGTGGCATTAGCCTCATGCGTACATTCACTGAGTGAAACTAAACCTTCAAAAGAATCTTGTTTTGCAAGTTTAGAACATCTGAATTGCCTCATCTCTGCACTCGTAGACATTGATCCTATGTGTGATCAAATATCAAATGATTTAGTCACGGATGCAAAGCCTATTTCGAAATTATTATCTTTCACTGCGGTGCCTTTTATTTCCAGCCTAAAACTTGTTGTGAACAGTGCACTTGGATTGATATTAGCGAATGAAGTCGTTGAAAAAAAATTAGCATCCCCTGGATCAACAGTATTGACTCAACGTGCAAGCAGCATAGAAGGGAAGCCTCACCAACAAAATTCACGTTCGCATTCTGAAAATATTAGTTCACTCACACAACAATTTAAAAATATCAATCAAGCATTGAATATTCTTATTGCGGAAGACGAAAAACTACATCAATCTGCTTCAGATGCGTCTTCCGTTTTAGCTGTCGGTGGCGCATCAACATTGACGCATTCGGTGACGTTATTACTTCCTCTTCTATTATTGGAGTTAGGAAGTATTACTCAAGAAACCGCGGCAGGTATTAAATTTGGAATGAATAGTAGCAATAAAATTTTCCATGAATGTGATCTTGTTTCACAAAGCAACGACAATACAGGTGAAGAATTAGATTTATTATTTAAAGAAGCCATTAATACCAAAGATGCATTAGAAATGATGAAAGACCTCGGCAATTCGTCTCCCATGCTTCTTGGAATATCACGGGCAGGGATTTGTGGTACCGCTGTTGGCACATTAACATTATTGTTGGGAGCGTATGCGGCTATAAAAGAATTCAGAAGTGCACCAGATACTATTAGAGCATTACGTGAGCGAAGTGAATTCAAGGAAGAAGAAAAAAAATTAGTAGCAGATTCTCTCAATGAAGTAAAAGCCTCACATCAAAAAGCTTCTTCTGCATTATCCACGAGTGCTCCAAAACAACTAACAGCTGAAAGTGCACTAGAATCCATTTTGAAAAAAGTTATTTTAACAGGTTGCATGAGCCAATCAGAAGTGAAAGAGCTCAAAGATCGTAAAGATTTAAATAGTGTCGCCAAAGTATCTATACAAGCTGAAAATAGCATTGCGAGTGGCGCCACACGTTTTGGCGGGTTCTTGACGGGTGCTTTATCTGCGATTGCATTTGTCGCGCTTGAAAGTGGAATAGGTACCGAAGCTTTATTGCGCGCATTTGGAAATACATTAACGGACATGCTGCATTCGTATGAACACATCAAAGAAAGCAGTGAAGGGCCAGATAAAATTAAATTATCAAGCAATAGTAATACCAATCTTAGTAGTTTATCTAATGCATTACGCTTATTAGCTGCGGCGAAATCAGATGATTTACCTTCGACACAAAAATCTGTTTTTAGTGGCGTCAAATTATCAGAATCCATCACCTCTCGTTCTTTCACTATTTTTTTGATGCATAGCGGAATATTGATTGACGCGATACTTAATGTAGTTCGACGACATGAAAATCAAGATGACAAAACGCAGTCCGTAAGAAGAACCAAAACTTCTGCGCACGAAGAAGTAATGTCAGCCCTTGCACAAGAGATAGAACAAAAACTGAATGGTGTTGATGCGAAAGCAATTCCAGGATTAAATAAAGATATCGCGGCGCAATTACAATCTTTTTCACAGCAACGGATTGTATCTGCTTTAACGACTGAAATGATCCTAGTAGAACCTTTCCTTATATTAGGAGAATTATCTAAGGCAGGGAGTCGTGCAGATGCAGTGGAACGCCGTGATCATGAAGCGTTAATCGATTGTACTCCCGGGAGGCAAGCCAGTATTTTATCAAACATGATTCAAGGCTTTACGCTTGCTTGGAATGAGGAAGCAACAAGAACGCATGGAAATGAAGATCAATCCTTATTAAAAACACATGATTCATCTGGGAGCATGTTCAAAACTAGTTTAATGACGAGTGGATATTTGAGCTTAACGCTTGTCGAAATAATAGGAACATTCATCGGACGTTCTTTTACTTTATTAAATTGGGATCGAGTCAAAGCGCATTCTGTCGAAATATCCGAGCATTCAAACGAAAATCTTAAAGGAAATTTACACTTATCGACGGAAGAAACGAAAGCAGATAGCCATTATGGTGAAAAAGAAAGCGCAATTTATAGCATATCCGCTTTACGTTCTACGCTATCGCATTTTAGTGCAGCGCTGAAAGGTTGTGCGGATGACATGGTAGCTGAAATAAGCAAAAAAGGGCACGAAAATTTCATACATGGAGATTGTATGAAAGATGACATACGCATGCATAGCAGTCAACGGAGATTAATGCATGCGATAGCTACTGCTTTTACGCATTGCGCAAGCCTTTTGACGCGCATGAGTGCAGCGGGCAGTGGTTTATCTTTTTCGCATATTATTTTATTAGGAAAGGTAGATAAATTGCATGATCTACTGCATTCAAGAGATGATAGTCTTGAACTTCATCAAGGAAAAAGCAGTCAAGAATGTACACATAGTTCAAGAAGTGAAATTTCTATGGCAACTGGTCTCAGCACAGATCTTATTGCTTCCTCGATTACTAATATCATTAAAATTTTATTGAGTGCATCTTTAATTGGCGCAGATGTATTGTTATCGGTCGCCAAAATTTTAGAAATTATCATATTGGATGTACATCCCTCAATTCGATTACAACATGAATGGCAGGCACTATCGGTACCTGATATCAAATCAGGTGGCGCAAGTGAAGCTCTGAATAGAGTTCTTAGAGCTTCAGAACTCATTCCTACCATTAGTACAGGGCAGTTAAGTGTCAGTCATGATGCAGAATGCTCGCGATCAACTTTAGAAGATTCATTACATTCATTGCAAAATAAAGTGGATAATTTAATAGACCATATGCAAGTATTAGAGGATAAATCAGAATCGAAAGATAATGATCAAAAGGAAAATGTTGTCACGCTTAAAAAATATATTTTTCAAATTATAAAAACACTTCATACTAATTTAAGTGATGATGAATGCCTTGAATTTATTAATCGCCTTGATAAAGGTGGAATTGCTTTATCGGGCTATCATAGTCAATTTGGCGGCGTACTCAATTTTACGGAAGCAAAAGAAGATCGTGTTCTTCAAACCCTTCGAAATAGTGAGCTCGAGCATATTCATAATACCAATGTGCTAATTGCGAAATTTACAGATGATATTTTTGAAAAATATTCACAATTTTTAAAAAAATCCAGAAATGATGATCCATTAAATAAATTTATCCAATCTTTTAATTCATCATTAACACCAACGACACTCAATTTGCATCGTTATATCATTCGCGGCGTCGCAAATAAACTTTATGAAAGTCATAATTTGATTCATTCGACATTTTGGCATTCGCCCAAAATTTCATTTAATCGAGATGGATTTATTGCTAAATACTCGATGCAAAATTCCACGCATTCAGATTTAGTTCAGCCACTTGATATTGAATCTAATATTTTGAAAGCAGAAGAAGCCAGAAATAAACGCGCGGAGAAAAGGGCGTTGAAGGAGCAGGGTGGGGAGGATACGAATTATCGCAGCTTGCAGGTAGGTACTTAGTTAAAATCATAAAGCTGTCATCCCCGCGCAGGCGGGGATCCATTTATAAATGATAGCCATTTTATGGATGGATTCCCGCCTGCGCGGGAATGACAGAGAATTAAAAAATGCATTCGCATTAACAAGATAACAAAAAAAACAACAAATTATTTATAAAAAAAGAGAACAAGAAAATGGATTCAAGAAAATTATCACCGGAAGATCAGCAATCATTATTAAATTATTTCAAAAATTACTATCCTTACGAAGAAGAGAGTACGATAGAGTGGCAAAGCGCTGCGCCTTTATTAGCGCTATTAATTTCTGATCGTGAAATGGCAAAAAAAATCAAAGAGAATTTCAATTTAATTCAGGATTCAACGCATATTGTAAAAAATGTAAATCAAATATGCGGCAAGTTTATTAAAAAAGGGATATTGCAAGACGATAAGATGGTAAATCCTTATTATTATCGATTACCACAAGTGATGGGGGAATATCCTCGTCATTCAAAACCAATAAATAATGCAATAAAAACTTTTAATCATTTAATAGAGTCTAAAGATAATAAAGATCAAAGTGAGCAATTACATTTAAATTTTCTTAATATCCTCCACCAAATATTAATTCATGGGCAATATTGTTTTTCTGAATCTCTTGCTGATTTATTTAATATGATGTCAGGTTATTCATCCATTGATTTCACTAATATCAATGATATAAAACCACTTGTTGTTACTGAACAAAAAAAATTACCAACAGAAACGAAAATAATACCTAAACCTCGCATTCGCATCATTGACTCAAAAGAAAAAAATAAAATGGGTTCAATGAAACCATTTCTTGAAGAAAACGCTTATCATATCAATAGTGCGGGTCGATTAGTTTCTGAGAATAGTAAATTAGTTGTCAACGGATTCGGCTTGAAATTTGGCGGACATTTTGATGCACTGTTAACGCATACTCCCGCATTAATTCAGCTTGGGGATTTTTATTCGATATTATGGCGAGAATTATCTCAACGAATGGAGTTGCCAGTTGAAGATAGTGATGAAGCGATTAAGCTCCGAGTCGTGTTATTAAGCACTTTAAGAAAGCTTGGGATAATTATTGAGTCGACACATGAAATAATCGATCCCAATGATTTATACATTAGCCCATTCAACACGGAGCCTCAAGCTTTCATGACACCAATCGCAATTA
This sequence comes from Gammaproteobacteria bacterium, assembly GCA_013287025.1. The sequence goes on from JABDEN010000067.1 coordinate 5,111, forward strand.
AAAAAAAATTGCGTGAAGCTGCTGAATTTCATCGATTATCATTAGCGGAAGATACATTACTGTCATTAAGCGATTATTTAAGTCAAGTATTGTATCGAATGCAATTTAACATGAGTGAAGCATTAGGAATAGGTGCGAATGACGATAACACCGTCAGTTATTCTAATGCCGGTCGTGATTATATTTTTCAATTTAATCATTCTGAATCAGAATGGGCGACGCGTTTCGCACATGTAAGTAAGCATAGGCAAGGTCCAGCGCAACCACATATGAATGCAGCAAAGGGTGTTCAATATGAATTGGCCGCCGCATTTCTTACTGAAACGGAACGAATGAATCATTTACAACAATCCGAATATGAAGAAACTATTTATAATGCGATTATTGATAATTTAGTCACAGATTTATTTCCCCATCCTGATTTTTTTGAAAACACGAAATATAAAAAATATCGTAAACAACATTTTTTAACGAAAGATAATTTAGGCCGTACGCAATTATCATCTTATAACGAAGAAAGTGCAGTTGGAATATTCAAGGAAAACGGTCAAACGACACCGAGATTTAGAAGAGCAGGGACAATCGATATTCATCCTTTACCCAAAGATCATGGCGGAATTTGTGAAGCATTCAAATCATTTAATAGTAGGAATCCTTTAGCTGCCAAACAATTTCAATATATAGATGCAATGCAAAATGGTACGCGAGGTCATTATATTTATAATCCATTTGGCCCCGATAGTTTTATTGCGGATATGTTTGAGGGACAAGTTATTAAAAATAGCGATGGCTCATTTATTCCTTTTATTGGTATTATCCCTAAGAATTTTGATAAAGAACTTGGGCAGCCGCCAGAATTATGTGCTTCCTTTGTGATTCGAATGTTACAATCTTCACGATTAATGTCTCATTGTCCTACTTTTTCAATAAATTATCAGCGCATCAAAAATCATTTTCTTGTCCCAATGGAATCGATTCCGGATTTACCAAAATCTTTGGCAGTAGATCCATTTCTTCGAGAAAAAATGCAAGCATTGAAAGAAAGTTTAGATCAAAAAAAGGAAGGATTGAGTTTTCAGCATAGTGAAAAATTGTTAACGTCTTTATTTAAAAATATTATTTATCATTTCCGCGCTGAACATAAGGAAAAAGCTTTTTCGAGTTTTCATTATCATTTAATCAATGATCCACATTTTTTGAAAGTATCCAGTCGCGATAATTTTGAAAAAGTGATTCGTGTGTTAAAAATCAATGCCCCCATTCAAGATGAGAGCGAGCATCAAAATTTTTTAATGAAAGTCAATTATTTAGAAAGCATTATTAAAGCATTTTATCCTGAACCTAGCAGCGACACTGCCAAATTAATTAAAGAACAAGCTAATTTATATAAAAAACCACTGACAAGACATTTTGCCATAAAGGAATATTTTGAATTATTGCAGAAAAATCCTCGCGCCAATTTATCGCGTCGACAATCTCCCGGCATGTTATTTGTCAAATTAAGAGATGATGCTGCAAAGAAAAAAAGAACGTTAGACCAAAAATTTAATGATTTTGATCGAATGCATCAGAAAAATTTTATTGCGGGATATCGAGATCAAGAAGGTAGCTTGGTCGTTGCACCTACGAATTCCGATCAATTTTTAGATTTCGCTGCGAAAGGGGTAGCGAAATTATCTGTGGCAGTACAGAATGATTCGAATCCAATCGGACAAATCATTGCTTCACCAATTGTCGGCGCATATCACGGGGTCAAAAATAATTATGGCGCGGATTCAGGAATTTCCAATTTGTACATCGTTCCTTTAGGCTTAACTGGAGGCTTGCTGAGTGGGGCATTCCACAGTGGCTTTAAAGTACTTTCCTATGGAACAAAGTTTATCGCACGACCAGGCGTAAGAGCAAAAGATGCTATTACTTATTACACCTCAAAAATTGACACGACCACCAAAGCAGGAAAAATCGCGCTAGCTGGTGTATTTATTCCAGCAATACTCGGTATAGTAACGGGCATTGCCGAAAGTTTTGCAAAACTCATTTATGATTGCACCATCAATCCGATCGATGATCTTTTTAAATTTTGTAGTGAAAAGTTTAGTAAAAAAGAATTATTTCCCCTTACTCCTGAACATGCGTTACATATTACAGCGCTGCCTGATAATGAACCTGGTTTTAAAATTAAGATGAGTGATAAAGCTCGCGATATCATTTTAAAATCGAGTACACCAGAAAATTTATTGAAAAAATTAAAAATGCTTGCGTTTGAAATTCTGGAGGTATCTTATCCTGAATTAAAAAATGAGGACAAAACCAAAATTGCATCGATGTTATTTTCAAAAACGATAATGAAAAAAACAGAATGGGAACAATTTTATGAGGTTTTTAATTTTAATAATCCATTGGGAG
>JABDEN010000068.1 GCA_013287025.1 Gammaproteobacteria bacterium
AATGAGGAAGGATTAGAATTTGGCTCCCCGAACTGGACTCGAACCAGTGACCCATTGATTAACAGTCAATTGCTCTACCGACTGAGCTATCGGGGAATCATTTATTGTCGATGGATGTGCATACTAATATTGCTTAGCACTTTCGTCAATAAAAAAATTATAATTTTTCAATCGCAGCATGCAATCTTTTCATTGCTTCCTGCACTTTTTCCATGCTAACCGCGTAAGATATGCGAACATATCCTGGCATCCCAAAAGCGGAGCCTGGTACCATCGCAACTTGCGCTTCTTGCAGGAAATATTCGGTTAATTCGATATCATTATTGATGTTCGTTGCCTTTTTAATAACGGCTTCCATGTTGGGAAAACAATAAAATGTTCCGTCGGACGGCAAACAGTTTACACCTGGCATTTGTTTGAATGCATTTAAAATATAGTCATGTCGTTCTTTGTACGCTTTTGTCATTATCTTAATGCATTTTTGATCGCCATTTAATGCGACTTCAGTTGCATATTGTGAAATACTGCAGGGATTGGATGTGCTTTGTGACTGAATTTTTTTCATCGCAGCAATAATTTTGCTGGGGCCTGCTGCATAACCAATGCGCCATCCTGTCATTGCATATGCTTTCGATGCACCATTAATCACAATGCAACGGTCATATAATTCAGGGCATACTGTCAAAATATTTTCGAATTTGCCAGAAAAAAGCGTATGTTCATAAATATCATCGGTTGCAATCACAATATTAGGATAATGTATCAGGACTTCCGCTAATGCTTTGAGTTCTGCCGTATTATAAGCAACACCGGTTGGATTAGACGGGCTATTAATGACAAAAATACGTGTCGCCGGTGTGATAGCCGCTTCGAGTTGGGCTGGGGTGATTTTAAAGTGTTGTTCAATATCCGCTTTGATAATCACAGGAATCGCATCGGCAATTTTCGCAATATCGGGATAAGAAACCCAGTAAGGCGCAGGCACAATGACTTCATCACCAGGATTTAATAAGGCTGCAAATAAGTTGTAAATACTGTGCTTTGCTCCGCATGAAACCAAAATTTGATCAGGTTTATAAGTCAAATTGTTGTCTCGGGCGAATTTTTTGATAATGGCATCTTTTAAGCCAGGCGTACCATCGACCGCGGTATATTTCGTAAAACCCTGTTTGATCGCTTCAATCGCTGCTTTTTTAATATGAGGTGGAGTATCAAAATCAGGTTCTCCAACACCAAAATTAATGATATCTTTGCCCGACGCTATGAGTTCATCCGCTCTCGCAGCAACGGCGAGTGTTGGCGATGGTTTAATACGTTGTACCCGAGACGACAGGTCTTTGATGCTGATCATGATTCACTCCAAATTTTTTTGAATAGCTTTAAAAAGAGTATAGGCTGCGCGAGATTATAGTCAATAACCATCATAATAACTATACCCATCACATTATAAGTGCTTGTATTCAATAAAAGCTTCCGCAATTGATGATCGCAAATGTAATTTTTTCTCAATTTTCGCAAAATCTGTTAAAATCGACGATCATTCATTCGATTAAGTAATTTCCCAAACGCTATGACAGATCATTTTGCACTTTCCAATCATTTTCAACCCGCAGGCGATCAACCAAAGGCTATTCGAACACTGACGAAAGGTATTGAGAGTGGTTTAGTCCACCAAACCCTGTTAGGCGTCACGGGTTCTGGCAAAACTTTCACGATGGCGAATGTGATACAGCATATTAATCGCCCTACATTGATTTTAGCCCCAAATAAAACGTTAGCTGCGCAATTATATGGTGAAATGCAGGAGTTTTTCCCCAAAAATTCTGTGGAGTATTTTGTTTCTTATTATGATTATTATCAACCCGAAGCCTATGTACCGTCTTCCGATACTTATATCGCGAAAGACGCGTCGATCAATGATCACATTGAACAAATGCGACTATCTGCGACAAAAGCGCTGTTAGAGCGAAGTGATGCGATTGTGGTTGCAACAGTTTCGGCAATCTATGGTTTAGGTGATCCAAGATCTTATTTAAGTATGGTAATGCATCTCGATCGTGGCGATAAAATCGATCATAGAGCATTGTTGCGTAGACTCGCGGAGTTGCAATATACCCGAAATGATGTCGATTTATATCGAGCGACTTATCGTGTACGCGGTGATGTGATTGATGTTTACCCCGCCGATTCCGAAAGAGATGCTGTTCGTATTGAATTATTTGGAGATGAAATCGAAAATTTATCGTATTTTGATCCCTTAACGGGAGAAATTGTACGTCGCGTACCACGTTTAACCATTTATCCGAAAAGTCATTATGTGACTCCCCGTGAAAAAGTGATTGGTGCGGTTGATGAAATTAAAATTGAGTTAAAAGAACGGTTACGTGAATTAAACGATTTAAATAAATTAGTGGAAGCGCAACGTTTAGAACAGCGTACTATGTATGATTTGGAACTCATGAATGAATTAGGATATTGTCCTGGTATCGAAAATTATTCCCGTTATTTATCGGGTCGAAAAGCGGGCGAGCCACCACCAACTTTATTTGATTATTTACCCGCGAACGCTTTATTAATTGTGGATGAATCGCATGTGACGATTCCACAGTTACGTGGTATGTATCGGGGCGATCGGTCCCGAAAAGAAACGCTTGTCAATTACGGTTTTCGTTTGCCTTCCGCATTAGATAATCGTCCGTTGCGTTTCGATGAATTTTGCGCGCGCCAGCCACAAACTATTTATGTTTCGGCAACGCCAACCGATTATGAATTATCACTTTCAGGTCAAGTGGCGGAACAAGTGGTACGTCCAACAGGATTATTAGATCCAGAAGTCATTGTGCGTCCAGCCACTATGCAGGTAGAAGATTTACTTTCTGAAATTCATGCGCGTGTGAAATTGAATGAACGCGTATTAGTGACGACACTCACCAAGCGTTTAGCAGAAGACTTAACAGAATACTTAGAAGAGCATCATGTGCGCGTGCGATATTTACATTCCGACATCGAAACCGTGGAGCGTGTTGAGATTATTCGAGATCTGCGTCTCGGTAATTTTGATGTGTTAGTCGGTATTAATTTATTGCGCGAAGGATTGGATATGCCGGAAGTGTCGTTAGTGGCGATATTGGATGCCGATAAAGAGGGTTTTTTGCGTTCAGAAACTTCTTTAATCCAAACCATTGGTCGTGTTGCGCGTAATATCCATGGAAAAGCAATTCTTTACGCAGATCGTATGACGGGTTCCATGGAGCGTGCGATGGAAGAAACGAAACGTCGACGTGAAAAACAGGATGCGTACAATAAAGCACACAATATCACACCGCGAGGTGTTGAAAAAGCAGTACGCGATATTATGGAAGGCGCGTATTCAGAAAAATCTGTTCGCGGGAGATTATTTTCTAAGGCGGCAGAAGATACCAAAGAATATGACACCTTAAATCCGGATGCGTTAAAAATAAAAATAAATGAATTGGAAAAAGAAATGTATCAACACGCGCATCAATTAGAGTTTGAAGAAGCGGCGAAAGTGAGGGATCTAATACAAAAATTACAAAGAAAATTAATTGCTTTTTGATAGATGGACTTCATAATTGTCATGCCAGCATGCTTTTAGCTGGCATCCAAGCAAGCATGCTGGCATGACACAGCAGTTATAACATAAAGGAAAACGGAAAATGCCCAAGGACGAATTCAAAAGTATTAATATGGATGAAAGTGGCAAGGCATTATTATACGCAGCATCACAAAATCAAACCTCTGTCGTATTAAAACTTTTAAAAAGAGGGGTTAATGTTAATGTCACCAATCAAAAAAATCAAACGCCCATTGAAATAGCCGCAAAAAATAAAAATTGGAAATTAGTTCTGCAATTTTTACATTATCCAATATCGCTTGAAGTGTTGAATATTATTTTATTTCAGTCCATTCTTGATAACCAATATAATGTTGCATTTGCATTGTTAATGAAAGGTGCAAATCCATGCGCATCACTTGAAAAGAATTTTGCAAATATAGAAGCCGGCGATACCGCTTTACATTTAGCTGTACGGCAAAATTCTCCTGAAATGATTCATTTATTGTATCGTTTTTCGGAAAATTATTTCATTCAGAATAAAAAAGAAGATTTGAGCCCATATTTATTAGCAGCAAAATTAGGTTTTTGGGATAAAGCGATTCCTGCTTTTTGGGCAATTGAAGATTTTGAAAAAACGCGTTATGCGTTTATTCATGAACTAACAAAAGATGGATATCGCGTAACGCATCGACAGCGCGCGCAAAGTTTGATAGATGCAGCACTTCGGCAGACAAAAACTTTAAAAGAATTATTAGCATTAATTGAATTTGAAATTGATTTATTTCATCCAGTTCACCGAAATAATTTATTTAAAAATATTTCTCCCGATGAATATAAAAAGCTACCCAAATATGAGCAGCTTCCGAAAAATAAAAAGGATGAATTTAATATTATTCTTCAAAAATATCAGCGCATTATTTTTCAAAAAATTTCTAATGAAATGGATGATAAATCCGAAAACATCGATCATTATTTTAAAAATCTCGAGGGTTTTTCGTCTGTGAAGCCTGTCTCAATGCGTTCATCATAAAAAAAAGTTTCATTCATCCGTCGTTTTTTTAAATACCCACCCAGTTTTTGGTTAAATTCAGTGGGATTGTATTCCTGCGTGAAAGATTCTTTTAGCTGATTATTTTCTTTGACAAAGTTTTTTATGCAGTAATGATAAGATAATAAAATGGTTCCATCATCTTTCAAGTGATTTCCTAGCGTCTGAAAATCACGATAAGCATTACTATTCTCATAACTATAATCTTCGTAATCGATGGCGTGTATGACATCAAATGCGTGGTTTTTGTCAAGTCGCGTAATAGAGTCTGCTTGATGAATGCTAAGTTTTGCCTCAGGAAATACTCTGGTTAAAAGAGATAAAGCGCGTGTGATTGAGTAAAGCTTTTTTTGTTGGCTCGTCAGATATTTTTGTGGAAGTTTTTTGCTTTCATCCCAGTTTTTATCCCAAATGGTAACGGATTTTTTTTGCGGATTGAGTAACCTATCATACTCGGGTTCAATTAAAGTCATCGCAATATTATTTATATTTAACGCAAATAATTTATATAGCAAAATAAAATCCTGCAAACCTTTCCCTGTGCCAAGGCTTAAAATGCGAAGCGGTTTGTTGGAATCATCGGGCTTTCGTTTCAGGCATTCACTAATTATTTGTTTTTCAACATCAACACGAATATCCGATAATAATCGGTCGTGCGAAACATCAGCGCATCCACATTCTCCTAACTCCAAATCTGGCAATCGATAATCATTTCCCATTCCGCCAATGAATAATTGATTGATATAAAAGTGTGGAAATTGAGTTAAATGATGTATCCAGGTTTTTAACGCAGAATTATCCTGAGATAAATGCATTTCAGTATTTAATTTTAAAAAATAATATTCCACTACTTTTCTTAAAGGATCATGATCGAGTGGGAAATCCAATTCGTATGCCAACAAGTATTGACACATCAATCGATGCACCAGGAAGTGAGTGTCACTTTGTTCGATTGGGTGGATTTTATTTTTATTAATAAAGCGAGTAAATGATTGCGTTAAATCCAGCATTTCTTCAGAGGTTAGGTCATCATACATCTTTTTGTGGTCATTCACATCACCTCTAATTCTTTCCAAATCTTTTCGTAATTCTGATTTTTTGCCAGGGTAATCAACGAGCAAGCAATGTAACGTATGTCTATTTATTTTCATTTTGTTTTCATCCATTATTTTTATTATTATTTTTAACATTTCAATAATATTGAGTACTCGTCATTATTGCAACAATGGATTATAATTTTTTGATCATAAGGAATCGAAAATATGGACACCCGAGATGAAGGATTGACCCTTCTCATGAAGGCAGTAATTAAAAATAAGAAAGAAACGCTTTTATTTCTACTGGATGATCCTGATCAAAGAAAACTGATTGATCTTAAAAATTTTGAAGGAAAAACCGCTTTGTTTCTCGCCATATTTTATGGTTATCATGACATGCTGAAATTATTATTAAAAGCAGGTGCTAACCCGAATGTGCAAAATGATTTTGGCTGGACTCCACTGATGCAAGCGCGTTTTCAGCGTAATTTTGCAGCGATTGACATATTACTTTTATACAAAGCGGATACCAGTATAAGAAATTACAATAATCAAACCATTTATGAGATGAATTTTTCCGATAATCCATTTATTACCCCTATTGTTTTTAATAAAACGATCACTTTAAAAAACTTGCTTCTGCGAAGTACACCAAAGAATTTTGATTATCTTTTGAAGCTTGCTTTAAGATTGAAAAAACACGCATGTTTAGAAAATTTATTAGAACAAAAGCCTGATTTGAACAAAGATAATTATTTAGAAATGGCATTGTTTAATGATGATTTTAATAGTTTCGAAATATTTTTAAGAAATGGTGCCAATCCTAATATTCCAGATAATCTGGGAAATTATTTATTGCATACCGCAGTTTTTATGAGGAAACATCGCTATGTTCTGATGCTTTTAGAATATAACGCGGATGTCAATGTCGCCGATAAATTAGGGGAAACACCGCTTATGCTTGCGATCAAATTAAACGATGCGGTGAGTATAAAGGCGATTGCGGAAAAAAAACCGAATTTAAGTTTCGAGAATCAGCTTGGAGAATCGGCCTTATCTTTAATTGAAAAACAAGAATGGCTTGAAGAAAAAGTATCACAGCCAAATGTCCTTAAAAATCCGCCACATTCTTTTTTTAATCGTCATTCTTTGGGTGTGGCGGGAGGGGCTTTATGTGTGGCAAGTTTTTTAGCTTATCAGTGGTTTCGACGCGGTCGTTAATAACAATAAAGCACCTAATGTCACGGTAAGATTGGTGACAAATAACGCCATGTGTTGTTTACGAAGCTCACCCGTAAAATGCCAAAAAGGATGCAAAAGAAAAACAATAAAAAATGTAAAGAAAATTAATACGATGCTTGCCAGCATGATCCATGTATTACTCATAATCATAAAACCCGCAATGATTTGTATACCGATGGCAATGGATAACAAAAAAAACGGAGAGGGTAAATTTCTTTTGATCATGACTTCAGTGATAGGTGTCCAATGATAAATGTTCCAGAAACCAAAAAATATAAAATAAAATCCAATTAAATAATGTGCCAGCAATTGTAAAAAATTTTCCATTATTTTTTCTCCTTTTGAGACAATTCTCATAACACTATTGCACTAGTATTTAATGGATGTTATCTTAAGCCCCCTTGAATGTATAGAAGGCACGTAGCTCAGTGGTAGAGCACCACCTTGACATGGTGGTGGTCGGTGGTTCGATCCCACTCGTGCCTACCAATAATAATCGAATATCTTCGGAAAT
>JABDEN010000069.1 GCA_013287025.1 Gammaproteobacteria bacterium
CCCCTCGTTACCTTCACACCACCTTTCAAAAAAAAGCCCTTTACCTCAAGTGCCATAATGGCATCTGCATTGATTGGTACTGCTTTTTGGCATAAAAAAGAAAATCAACGAAAATTGACTCCCGAAGAAAAAGCAAAAGAAGAATTATGGAATGGAATAACATGGCATTTAGATGAACGTGATCAACTGACATTAGACGACATTCCAAATAAAATGGTGGAAGCGTATCTCGCCTTTTCGCATAAACCAGATTTCGCTGAACATTATCGCCAGCATTTACAACTTTTAGTTCGAAAATACAATTATAACATTAAGGATGCATTGCAATTATTACTGGGATATACATCACAGCAACAATATGCCCTTAAACATCTTCATCCTTCTGAAATTGCAGGGCTTAATCTTTACGAATTGAGCGCATTAATCAGAGTCAAAGAATATGGCGTAAAAGCAGAAGATATTCGCCATACCAATAGTATTGGCTGTAAATCCACCGCAAATGTATTTGTGAAATTAGTTGAAGATCAGAAAATGAAACCGAAAGATGCATTAGCAGAAATAATCGGGCTAGAAATTCGTAAAGAAGATCCTAAGAATTCAATTAAACATGATATTTTGAATGCAGTTGCTCTCAAATTTCGACGACATGATATTTTATTATTGTTAAATGGAAAGAGTATTTCAGAGATAGACTCGAATTCTGACTTACAAGCCCTTTTCAAAATAAAATTAGAATATATTACTGATGCCGTGCGTGACAAATCGTTATTCGCTCTATTAGCACCATTAACAAAATTTACTCCCCTGCAACAAAGGGTACTTCATGAATTATATTGGGAATCACATCTCCCATTTAGCATTGGAGTGAATCTCATTCAAACCGGAACGGAAGATGAGTTAAGGATGTTTGATACTCGAAAATATAGAAGGCTTGCCTATAAAATCGCTGGAGTAACTGGAGATTTGCTGCATGATAAGGATCTTTGGTTTAATACCAGTAATCACGCTTATGCATTAGAAAATCTTCATAAAACACAGCATTTAAAAATGGAAGAAGCGGTTCAGACATTAAAATCTATTCAGGATCAAACACAGATTGATTGCATTGCAAAGGGAGCATCGGTTCAAGAAAGTGCGTCCATGAATGAAAATCAAAAACATTATCTTTTATATTTTAGTGAATTCAACTTTAAATATGTACATTCACCAGAGTGCAAGCTTACAGCGTCACTCGCATTAAAAATAAAAAGCGCGGGAGAAGTGGATCATGCTTTTTGGAATTTTGAAAAATTTCTCTCGTCGCGAATTCCTGCTGAAGATTCGATTAAAATGATCAATTTAATGGATAAATCGGCGCATGATTTTTTATATAATGAATCTCATTATCATGGTTTTCCGCTTGAAAATATCGTCCAATTTTTCTTAAAACCAAGATATCATGATACTAAACGAAAATTTATTAAAAGAGATGAGGTAAAACAAGAATGGACGGAAACAACCCGCGATAAGTTTCATCCTGCTGTGATTCTTTCTGCCATTTTGGAAGAAAAAAATCATAATCCATTTTCAGAATATGGTAGTTATGATTTTTCTTATGGTAACAATCCATATGCTGTGTCAGAACTTGCTTTTCATGTCATGGGATCGGGGCGTGATTTTTTTGTTAAAATCAGCGATGAAAAACCTGTATTTAATAAGGAATCCATAGAAAACTTTCATCAAGTAAAAACAACATTGCGAGAACAATTTCCAGAACTTAGCGCTTTTGCTGATGCATTAACTGAAAAGAGCAAAAAAGGATTCCATCCGTTCTTCCAAAAACCGCAAGAGATGTTAGATTTAGTGAAAACCATCGAAGAAAAATTTGGGAAGGAAATGAGTGTGCCGGTTGGGTTGCATAAACCTGAAGAAACTGTGGAGAAATCGAGGGGTTTAAGAAGATAAATCAATATTCTGGTAAATTCGCCCCCTTTGACAAAGGGGGCCGACATGCGTTATTTGCATGTCGGGGGGATTTGTTCGCAGTTGTCAAATCTCCCCGCCACCCTTCGGGTGTCGACCCTCTTTTCCAAAGAGGGTTTTCATACCACAAGAAACCCCGGATTCAACAAACTTTTTTTATTATATAGCAGCGGTAATTTCGTATCGGCGACAAATAATGTTTTACCGACTTCCTGAATTAAAATATGCCCGGCCGCAGTATCCCACTCCATGCTGGGTGAAAATCGGGGATAAATATCCGCTTTTCCTTCTGCAACCAATCCAAATTTGAGGGCACTGCCGATAGAAATTTTTTCGATTTCTTTTCCCTCATTGCGAAGACTTTGTAAAAATATTTCGGTATTTTCATCGATATGAGACCGAGATACCAATGCTGAAATTTTATTATTTTTCGCGACCGTTTTTTGTAAAGCAATAGGATGGTTTTGGAAGTATTTAAAAGCCCCTTTTCCCTCTTCTGCGTAATAAGAGATGCCTAAAACGGGCGCATGGATGACACCGGCCACAGCTCGATTTTTATGAATCAATGCAATATTGACGGTAAATTCCCCATTTTTTTTAATAAATTCTTTGGTCCCATCTAAAGGATCCACTAAAAAAAAATATGAAAATTTCTTTCGTTCCGTAAACGTAAATTGCGTATGAGACTCTTCTGAAATAATCGGAATATGAGGATATTCACGCTGTAAATTTTCATAAATAAAATGATGCGACGCAAGGTCCGCCTCAGTCAGCGGTGACCGATCATTTTTCATCGTAATGGAAAAAGAAGCCGCTTGATAAATTGGCAGAATTTTTTCACCCGCTGTTTCTGCTATTTGTCGTAACTTTTCAATATCCACAATACTCATTGACATTGTTACCCTTAACTTTAAAATTAAAACTTGAAATTCGATAACAACATCTGTCATTCCCGCGGAGGCGGGAATCTATTACAAATGGATCTCCGCCTTCGCGGAGATGACAGTATGCGACTGAAACTACAAATATAATATATCAATGGAGAATGAAATTGAACAAAAAATGGATTATTACCCCTCGCCAGCGTTTCGATCTTGAAATGATACTTTCTGACGGTTTTGCACCATTAACCGGTTTTTTAAATAAAATGGATTATGAATCGGTATGCCACGATATGCACCTCAGTTCAGGCGAAATATGGCCGATGCCAATTACGCTAGATGTGACGGATGAATTCGCAGGATGTGTTGAAATCCATGACACTATTGAGTTATATGACCCTGATAACACATTAATTGCCTATATGCAGATTGAAGATAAATGGCAACCTGACAAATTGCGAGAAGCAAACAGCATATTTGGCACCGATGACTTAAAACATCCTGCGGTACATTACCTTTTTTGTCAGGCGGGCAATTGGTATTTGGGCGGTAAAATTCAAAAAGCTCGTCCTATTATGCATTTTGATTTTCAAGAAATAAGACTCGCGCCTTCGGAATTAAAACAATTATTTCAAAATAATGGAATAAAAAAAATTATCGGATTTCAAACAAGGAATCCAATGCACCGCGCACATATGGAATTAACTTTGCGCGCCGCGCGTGAGATGGATGGTCACATATTAATTCATCCAGTGGTGGGATTAACAAAGTCAGAAGATGTGGATTACTTTACACGCGTCCGTTGTTATCAAAAAATATTAATGCATTATCCAGAAGGTGTCGCAACACTTAGTCTTTTACCACTTGCCATGCGGATGGCAGGCCCAAGAGAAGCGTTGTGGCACGCATTGATTCGTAAAAATTATGGATGTACGCATTTTATTATTGGACGGGATCATGCAGGACCCGGCACTAATTCGTTGGGTAAACCTTTTTATGACCCCTATGCCGCACAGAAATTAGTGGCAGAATTTCAAGATAGGATTGGCATTATCATGCTTCCTTTTCAAGAAATGTTATATGTGAAAGAACGTAAAATATTTTGTAGTGTCGATGAAATCGAACCACACGAAACACCGCTTTCCATTTCAGGCACGGATTTACGTAGCGCTCTCATGCATGAAACTCCCATTCCAGAATGGTTTTCCTATCCTGACATTATTGATGAATTACGCGCGTCTTATTTACCAAAATATAAAAAAGGATTTACGATATTTTTTACAGGCCTTTCAGGTGCAGGAAAAACGGTATTATCTCAAGCGTTATTTGCTAAATTAAAAAATTTGGGGTTAAAAAACGTAAGTATTCTCGATTCTGATGTGACACGCCGTATTTTAGCGAATGATTTAGGCTTTTCCAAAAAAGATCGTGATATTAACATTCGTCGTCTAGGATTTGTTGCATCCGAGATTACAAAAATTGGCGGTATCGCCATCTGTGCTGCTATTGCGCCGTACAAGGAAAGTAGAAACGCGAATCGTCAACTCATTTCACAATATGGAGGATATATCGAAATATATATTTCGACTTCATTGGAAGAATGTCTAAAACGAGATACAAAAGGTTTATATGCCAAGGCAAAAACAGGGGAATTATCCAATTTAACGGGCTGGAATGATCCCTATGAAATACCAGAAAATCCTGAACTAAATCTTAATACGGAAAAGTTATCATTAGAAGAATGTGTACATAAAATCATAGAATTTTTAGTGCATGATGGATATATCAAATTAGCAAAACCAAAAATGCATTCCAATATCGCTTCACACACCACTGCTCGATCAGCGCATTTGCAAGAGGAATAACACAATGAAAAATATTCAGAATAAAAATATATTTATCATTTTAGGGTTTTTACGCTGTGGCACCAGCGTTATTACACGAAGTCTAAAAGCATTGGATATTGATCTTGGAGAAAAACTCGTCGCGAACTCAGGCTGGAATCCCACGGGTTATTTTGAAGATAAAGAAATTATTCAAAACATCCATTCCAAATTATTTGCAACACTTAACCAGCAAAAAAGAAGTATTTTATTGTTTGATAAAAATCAATTAGTGAATAATCCGTCGCTTTCTTCTATCAAAACCGAAGCGATGCAATTATTAAATCAACGTTTTCATAACACCGATTATTTTGGATTTAAAGATCCTAGTATTTCAAAAATTCTTCCTTTTTGGCATTCTATTTTTGATGAAATGAAAATTAAAGATCATTATATTATTGCATTACGAAATCCATTATCTAGTGCGAAATCTTATAGTGATCTCACGGGAACTGATTTAGAATTAGGTTTATTGTTGTGGTTAATGCATTTTATTCCGGCCGTCGATGATTCTATTGATCGACACGCGATTATAGTCAGTTATGATTTAATGATGCAAAATCCAAGTGCTGAATTACAAAGAATAAAAAATAATTTACATATTACGACTCCCGATAATTCGATTGCGGTCCAAGCATTTTTGAACGAATTTTTAAGTAAAAAACTGTATCACAACCGTTTTGACGAAGAAAATTTAAAATCTCATCCAGCAACTTCTGTCATTCCTTTATGCATCAGAACCTATCAATTATTATTGCAATTAGCCAAAGATGAAATATCGTTCCAGCATGAAAAATTTATTATCGAGTGGGCTGAAATCAAATCAGAATTACAAAAGATTTATCCTTTGTATTCCTATATGGATGTTGTTTTAAAAAGACAAAAAGCAATAACCCGAGAATTAAGTCGCATGAAAAAATCCATTATTTTTAAACTATTTTATCCACTTTATTGGATAGATGATAAATTCCGTCAAAAAAGAATAATGAAAAGAGCTAAAACCAAGTTGATTACGGCGTATGAATAATCCTCCCCTCGGAGCGCAGAGAATTGCTACAAACCCTCACCCCTAACCCCTCTCCCCTCGCTAACGCTCCGGGAGAGGGGAACCTTTTTTTTAATTCCCTTCTCCCATTTATGGGAGAGGGGCTAGGGGTGAGGGTTTGTAGCAATTCTCTGCGCCCCGGGTGAGAGACGGAAAACACGCTGTCATGACACCATTTATATTCAATAGAATCAATAAAATCCTAGGTACTCGCTTTAATTTTAATCACGTTTTATAATAGAAATTGAGGTGATTATTATGATGCGATTAATAATAAGTATAGCTTTCATCATACTCACAGGATGTGCGACGACGGTTACCACGGACGAGTATTATTATTCAGGTTATAGCCCAGATTTTCCTATTTATTATCCATCTTTAAGTACAGTTGATGAAGATCCAATGTACTATGACACTTATTTTGGTGGGCCTTTTTATTCTGGTCCATTCGAATATGGAAATTATGGGTTTAGCGCTTATGATTTGAATCGATATTATTATCATTCAAAACATTATCGTTATAGTCATTGAAATCTGATAAACTAACTCCTCAAAAATATATAAAACTGAGGAGTAAGATGAAAGCAACATTAAGAAACACCGAAATTTATTTTGATATCGCAGGCATGCAGCTTGCGCCGGTAAAAAATGAATTTGTCGAAAAACCCGTGCTATTTATGCTACACGGTGGCCCTGGCGGGGATCATTTACGTTTTAAACAACATTCCCTCGAGTTACAAGATAGCGCACAGCTCGTTTTTATTGATCATCGAGGCTGTGGTAGAAGCAAAAAAACCAAAGCAAAAGATTACACTTTAGAAAATAACATTGAAGATATCGAAGCATTACGACAACACCTTGGTCTTTCTAAAATTTCAATTCTCGGCACTTCCTATGGCGGCGTGGTTGCACAAGGTTATGCAGTTCGTTACCCCAAAAACGTTGATAAATTAGTATTAGTCGTGACAGCGCCTAGCTTCCGATTTATTGAAGAGGCCAAAAAATTATTGAAACAACGCGGTACCCCAAAACAAATTAGTGCCGCACAAAAATTATGGGATGGTAGCTTTAAAAATAGCAAAGAAGTCGCAGATTTCTTTACATCCCTCGAATCGCTTTATTCCAACAAAGCCAAAAAGAAATCGAATGTGCTGAAATCCCCTACGATATGGTCGCATGAAGCGATAAATAACGGGTTCGGTGATTTTTTAAGAAAATACGATTTTGAACCGCAATTAAAAAAAATCTCTGCAGATACTTTAGTGCTTGCCGGTGCAGATGATTGGATTTGTCCTCCTTCTCAATCAAAAATTATTGCAGCCAATATTCCGAATGCGAAATTGAAAATCTTCAAAAACGCAAGTCACGCTTTGGCTACTGATCAGCATGCTGATTATATTAAGACGATTAAAAAGTTTTTGAAGCCTGAGAAAACTGCGAAAATTTTGAAGAAAGTGAAAAGTTCTAAGAAAAAATAGTTACAAAAGTACCCTGTCATGCCAGCATGCTTTTAGCTGGCATCCAGGGGACTTCGCTAAATGCTAACTGGATGCCTGCC
>JABDEN010000070.1 GCA_013287025.1 Gammaproteobacteria bacterium
AGGATCAAAAGGGTGCAATTAAAAGTGAGAGATTTGAGTGCAAAAGCCTGATGTCTTATTCATTTTTGCATCATTTTTTTTCTCATTATGTAGCCCATACTGAGGTGTAGCGAGCCCAGCGAGCGGAACCGTAGGTATGGGAACAGATGAACGCACGACCTAACTGGGGACCAGTTCTTCATTTTTATCTTTTTTCCCTCTTTTTAAAATCGAAGGCTTAAATATTTTTCTGTAAAAAAAGCAAAAAGGACAAAAAAAGAAGAACTGGTCCCCAGTTAAGTTATGTATTCGTTTGTTCCCACACCTGCGGTTCCGCTCGCTAGGGCTCGCTACACCTTAGTGTGATGTTCATACTGCACCTTTTGACTTTTTGGTTTATATTTTGTTTTTCTTGCATAGTTTATCTTCTAGAGAGCGTTTTCATGGACATCCATAGGGTGATAAAGAAAACCATTCTTATCATCATAGGCTTCTTTTTTAAAAAGCCCCTGCTTGACCCCTTTATTCACAGTTTTTATACCTATTCTGTGCCCCATTTCCTCCAACGTTAACAAGCCTGATTCTCTTAAACGATCATATCGGCTTTTTAATTTTTTTTTCTTTCGCAATTCCCTAACGATTTTACCGGTAAATTTTAAACCAGTTTGTGTCGTTATTCCTTGCGCTGTCAAGTGTTCTGCAACTTGATTATCTGTAAATTGATTCAGAAGCCCATCTATCTTCTCAATAATTTCTGAGCCTGTTTTTTTAAGTTCAGAATTATGTATGGGGTTATTTACTGCTAATATTTCTTGAGCTCCTCCTTTATATCGTATTGAGAGTATCATATTTTCTGATTTGGTAATCGTAACATCTTCAATAACAAACCCTAATAGTCGTTTTCTATCTTGTTGAGATGTTTTTGGATTACGCCATAGAGAAGGGAAATCCTGCGTTATGGCCAAGATCTGCTTTGTTTGCTCCTCATTGATTTCGAGCATTTCTTTCCGCCTCTGTTTCTCATGGTCCTCCTGAGCCTTTTCTTGAGCTTTTAGTTTTTCATTCCAATCCGTTTCCAAAGTAGTGGCAACTAAACGATTATTTGGATCAACCTTCATATAGCGACTCTTGGCAAGTTCTGCTTCATAGCGAAAGCGTTCAATTTCTTTGTATCGAATTTGATCTACTTCTTCAAAACGAGCCTGTAACTCTTTTTGAACCTCGAGGGCTATGTTTAAAGTCATGGGGGTAATAATTTCAATAACTCTCTTGCTGATTGCCTCATCGATCCCTTTTCCTAAAATAAATTGACAGCATTGATTGTCTTTTCTATAACATCGATAACTTGGAATAGATTTTCCCTTTTCCAAGCGATAATGAACTGTCATTCGTTGTCCGCAAACTCCACATATTGCTAAGCCTTGTAAAAGCGCTGTTCCTTCACGTGGTGGACTCTTTATCTGTTGCACTTTTGAATTTTCCTTGAGACGTTTTTGATTCTCCTCATATTCTTCCCAACTAATATATCCAGGGTGTTTTCTAGGTATTAATGTGTGCCATAATTCCTGAGGTTGTTTTTGCCTTTTTGAGCCTTTGCTTAAGTGATTTATATTTGATCGTCCATAAGCATATGCCCCAGCATATCTAGGATTTTTAAGAATGCTTTGACCAGATGTGGGACACAACTTTACCCATATCAATTCACCTTTGCGAGATCCTCTCTGCACACGTCTAGGGAACTTTATATTTTGCTCATTAAATTTTCTGATAGCGCGACGGGCTGATCCTGTTTGTCTATAGTATTCGAAAAATAAATGAATGGTGTCTTGGACTTGTTTATCTGGATCTAATTGAACCGAACCTAATTCATCATAAACTAGACCTGCAGGTAATGCAATAGCCAACTCTCCTCGAGTTGCTTTACTAAAAAGACCTCCTAGCATTCGCCTGCTCATGGTATGAAGTTCCATCTCGCTTATTGCACCTTTTAAGCCTAAAAGCAAACGACAATTAATATCATTTGGATCATAAACGCCATCTTCATCTAAAATCAAAGTTTTGCTTAACGCGCATAGCTCCAACAAACGATGCCACTCTGCATTATTTCGAGCCAAACGAGAAACTTCAATTCCCATAACAATGCCTGCATTGCCCATACTGACTTCATAAGCCAGTTGTTGAAAACCCTCTCGTGTTCCTGAAAACTTAGCGGATTGGCCTAAATCATCATCAATTGTTATGATTTGCGCTGATGACCATCCAAAATCCTGCCCTTTTTGTTTAAGAGCGTACTGACGTTTGGTGCTTTCTTGGTGATCGATCACCTGTTTATGGGTGGATTGACGAATATAGAGGTAAGCATTTCGACTTAAATGATGTGACTTTACTAATTGGTTATATTTTGTATTCAAAATTATTCTCCTATATTGATTCTGTCATAGAAACTAATGTTTTAATAAATGGATTTTGTCTATTTCCTGCACTCCATTCACCTTGAGAAAAAGTATTAATAGGTCGTTGATCTAGCAATTCTAAAGCAGTATGTATCCATACTGTCATTCCTTTTTTTAAAAATAACGTAAGTCCAACATTGCTATTTCTTTGATTATTCGCTTCTTGTATTGCAGATTCTCTTAAATTTTCGTAATAATCATATAAAGGAGGCGTAGAGTTATTAGATTTAATTTGAAAAACCTCATTTTTTTTTATGTTCATTAAGCGCTCGTTCAACGCTTCGAACATGAACAGTTATTTTAAATTTTACTTTAATAAGAAGAACAAGATCCTTCGGTTTTAGCGAAGGATCATTTTCTAAAGCGTCAAGAAGACAATTCACAATTTCTTGTGATAATTTGTGACGCTGCTTAGGACCTCTTTGCTGTGGGACGAGACCAAGAAGCCCATTTTGTTCAAACGCAGCTTGAGCTTGATAAAATGAAGGTCGTGAAAAGCCAAAAGATTTGGCCGCGTGAGCTATAGAAACTTTATTATTCTTAACCTTTCGAATCATTTCATATTTGACCTGGACAAGATCAAATGAATCAAAAAAATCGGAATCCACGAAAATGTCATCTGTAACCTTATTAGCATGAGGATTAAGGCTTCCTTTTTGCTTTAAAAAATTCAATTTATCTTCTCTATTTTTTTTGATTGTCATAAAAATAAGCTCGTGAGTTGGATGTGTAAAGCAAATTATGCCATACATAATGATTTATTTGCAACATCATAGTGACATGATATGTTTAAAAAGCATTTGCGGCATAATTTGATTTACATTATTCGGCATATTTTACTTTACATATTTCTGGATAATTTTTCTTTTAAGTTGTCAATTATTGTAACAAGGCGAAACAAATCATCTATGTGAAAATGAGATCGGCCAGCTGAGGTAATGATAAATAAATCAGCGGGATGCAAATCTGTCCATTTCGCTGGTAGAGACCTATAGAGACCATTTTTATCATAAAAATGAACAATTGGCGTACCCCAATGAAGAAGGCATTGAGTAATCTCAAATTGCTGCTCAAATAATGGATGAAAAGGATGCGTAACGCGAAAGACATTAGCGTTACAGCGTGTATTATGAGTTGCGGTCCTTAGTGTGGGCTACATAATGAGGGAAAAAATGAGCAAAAATGATTAAGACATCGAGCTTGATCTTGTCTAGAAAAGAAATCGTCGCTCAGTAAAAACACAAGGACTCATCCTAACTCTGCATTTTAATTGCACCCTTGAGGCATATCGTTTAATAAGGTATTTTGGGATCAGGCATAGGAGGCCATATGTGGCATCAAAATAGATTTTTCAAGTACGCCATCGGGATAATTTTGGTGTTGGTGATTCTTTTGCTCCTCAACAACATCAGTTTCCTCATTAATCCCGTGATTAGTTTTATCGCTACGCTTTTTTTCCCAATTCTTTTGGCGGGGGCCTTCTATTATATTTTACGACCTGCTGTGCAAGTGATTGAGAAGGAAGTTAAAATCCCAAAAGTCGCTGCGATTTTCATTATTTATTTTTTCTTGTTGATAGCCTTTATCCTTTTAATGGCATATGTGGGGCCTATCTTAGTGAATCAAATCAATGCTTTTTCAATGGAACCGACAGAAAAACTTAAAGTGGTGCGTGAGAAGACGCTCGACCTAATGAATGTGCTGCATTTGAATATTTATTCTTCGGAAGATTTGAAGGAAGTGGTGACGGCGGCGCTATTAAAAGTAAACGCTCTCATCAGCAATAATATCGTAGACGCCGCCACCACCATGACAAAATTCGCAGTGCTGGTTTTCATCACTCCATTTGTGCTTTTTTATTTTTTGAAAGAAGACCGTCGATTCTTCACTTTTTTTTTGCGTCTTGTTCCGAGCCGATACAAAAAGGAAGCGCGTATGTATATGAGTGATATCGACGCCGCCTTATCGACTTTTATTATGGGACAACTTTTAGTCGCTTCAATTTTGGGCGGTCTGCTATTCATGGGTTATTTAATAATTGGATTGAACAATGCTTTTATTTTGGCGTTGTTTGCTACTGTTTTTGTAACCATTCCGATTTTAGGATCGTTTATTGCGATCATTCCCGCTCTTTTGGTGGGGTTTGCAGACAGCCCCTTTATGGCGCTGAAAGTCGTCATGGTGATGCTCTCTGCACAAATGTTGGAAGCGAATTTAATTTCGCCGCAGGTGATGGCTCAGCGTTTGCATATTCATCCTTTGCCATTGATGTTGGTGTTGCTGGCCAGCGGATCTCTTTATGGCGTATTAGGACTGTTCCTTGCCACCCCTGTTTATGCAGTCGTTAAAGTTATTGTCACAGACACCTTCAAGCTCTACAATGATTCAGAAGCGTGATTTTTGAGGTCAGGCGCGACACCCAGTATGATATCTTTAAACCTAGAAACGGCGATTACAAATGCTCCGCAGATGCAATATTTTGATTCAGAGCGAGTTGCAATACCCGCCTGACATACCCAATTGGCGTAGGCGGCCGGGTTTGCAACTCGCTCTGGATCAAAAGTGTGGGAACACAATGGGAATAATACCAGAAAATTCTTTGAAGGTTGGAATATGATTTTGCGCTTTCAATCCAGCTGGGAGATAAGAGAAAAAGCGTTAAATCATCCAGCGGGCATTATCGCCCATGCCGCCATGATCAAAAGAAAACCTTGTTTGACTTTTGGAGGATCGTGGATAGGTCCATTAACCATTCCCGGGCAAACTCCATGCTACTTTTGCGCTATTAAAACATTAGGGTTAAATAGTAATTTTGATCCTGATTCTCGAAACCAAAACATCCAAAAGCGAGCCTTTGCTCCCCCCATTGCAGCATGTTGTTCACTTGCAGTTTTTGAAGCGTCGCGATTTCTTTCTGGATGCGATATTTCTCAGGTATCAAATGGGGTGATGCAATTAAATCTATTTTCATTTTCAAATAGCGTGTTCCTTCCATTAGAATATAATCCAGCTTGTATTTACTGTTCTTCATGCGCAATAAATAATTTCGAGGTGACCTAATGAGCATGTTTGCGCTTAAGACTATCAGCCTTTCCAAGAACTTTTGGAAAAAAAAATCTTGGTTGGCAAGGAAAGAACTCATCCCAGTTGTCAAAAATCTTAATCTCGAAATTAAACCTGGTGAGTCAGTGGCTTTCCTTGGACCTAATGGTGCAGGTAAAAGCACATCAATTAAACTTATATGCGGCATTTTAAGACCCACTAGCGGTGAATCATGGATCGAACAATATCCTTCAGGAACCATTGAGGCTAATAAGCGGCTTGGTCTCGTATTTGGCACGCGAAGTAATTTGTGGATGTATATGACTGTAAATCAAAGCCTGGAAATGATAGGCGCTATCTACAGACTATCCAATAAGGAAACGTTATCAAGAATCCATTTATTAGCAGAACTATTTGAAATCACTCATTTTCTTGATTTTCCTCCTAATACGCTGTCATTAGGCGAACGTATGCGATGTGAAATTGTTGCAAGTTTGATTCACCGCCCCTCTGTTTTGCTGGCGGATGAACCTACAATTGGTCTTGATGTTATAGGTAAGACAAGATTTCGACTTCTTTTAAGACAATGGCAAGAGGAGGAAAAGACAACGGTGCTTCTCACAAGCCATGATATCAGTGATGTTGAAGCTCTCTGCGACAGAGCTATCCTCATAAATAAAGGTCAAATTGGCTATGATGGGCCTCTTCAAGGATTAAAAGGGACGCTAGCTTCAAAAAGGAATATTAAGTTATCGCTTTCAAAATCTATTCAGAATAACTCAATGGAAGTCAGAAAAGGAATCCAGATTATCGAAGATGATCATTTTATCAAAAAATTTCAAATTGATATTCAGCAAATTTCTTCAATTTCGGCTATCGATTATCTTATGACGATCTATAAGAATAATATTTTTGATATTTCAGTTGAAGAAATCAGCCTCGAGTCCATCATCAGTCAATGGTATACTGGAGAACAACGATAAAATGAACGATTCTCTTAAATTTTATAGTAAACTCTCTCTCTTTTCAATCCGTGAAGAACAATCGAGTTTGAGTGGTACATTAGGAAGGTTGCTTTTATACCCCTGTTTTATTTGGATCTTCTCCAAGCTCTGGCTTGGGTTAAATTACAATTTCACTACTTTAGGAATAGAGGCTCTATTTGCATACATTGGATTAACCGAAATCCTTTTTATGACTACACTTAGAGAGCCTTTAATAGACCGAGCCAGCTCGGATTTTTCTCTTTCTTTTGTCCGTCCTCGCTTTTGGCCCATCTACACAATTACCTCCATTTACAGTCGGACATTATCTCGTAGATTATTTTATTTATTGTTTTATATTATCATTATGCCTTTTTTCATAAGTGATTTTATTTTACTATCCATTAGTGCCTTAAGGTTCTTGTTTTTTCTTCCTGTACTTACAATATTTGATACTCTTTATTCTTTTTTATTGACAAGTTTGCAAATCCGATTCCATTCAATCAAAAATTTCCGCATGCTTTTTGGGAAATTATTTTTGATCTTTGGTGGAGTGTTAGCCCCGCTTTCAGATATCCATGAACCATGGAATGAAATATTTTTGAACACTCCATTTTCTGATTTAATTTTTCAACCCTGTTATTTTTCCATTAAGGCTGAATTTTATCAAATATCCTTTCTTAATTGGTCTGCAAGAATCATTATTCAACTTATTTGTTTGTTGGTTTTAAGCGTTTGGATATATTGCGGTTCACGGAAGTATTATCATAATTTTGGAGGTTGAAATGATTTATTTATTGTTTTTAGCTTTTAAAAATCAGTGGTCTG
>JABDEN010000071.1 GCA_013287025.1 Gammaproteobacteria bacterium
AAAGCAAAATTTTTCATATGCATGTGCGTAACATTTTTATCTTTTTCTGCATTTTCGATTTTAGCTGCTTCCTCTCAAATTACTGCATCAGCACAAACTAAAATACAGAAAAATATTCATTCAGTTGAAAATGGCTTAAAAACAGCAATACAAGTCGAAGGTCAAAATGCCGGGATGAATATTCTCGATCGGATGAAATATTATAAAGTTCCGGGATTGAGTATAGCTATCATCAATCAGGGAAAAATTGAATGGGAAAAAGCTTATAATGTGACTTCAAAAAATAAAGTAACAACAAAGACAATATTTCAGGCAGGATCAATTAGTAAACCCGTTTCAGCAGTCGTTGCACTTTCGTTGGTTGAAAAAAATCAAATTAATCTCGATCAAAACGTCAATAATATTTTAAGAACTTGGAAGGTTCCCGATAATGAATATACTGAAATTGAAAAAGTCACGCTTCGTCGGTTATTGAGTCATACTGCGGGACTTACCGTTCATGGTTTTGAGGGTTATTCGTCATCATTAGAAAAAAAAGATCTTCCCACTATCATACAAATATTGAATGGAGAAACTCCTGCAAATAATTTACGTATAGAACCAGATAATATTCCTGGTAAGAATTTTTCTTATTCAGGCGGCGGATATGTTGTAGCACAAAAAATATTAGAAGATGTGACACAGGAAAATTTTTCTGATTTAGCAAATAAAATTGTCTTTACGCCTTTAAAGATGCGATCAAGTACATACGAACTTATTTGGCCAAAAAGCACATCCGACGATTTTGCGGTTGGACACTCAGAAGATGGTAAGGTTATTCCGGGAAAGTGGAATCTGTTACCTGAATCAACCGCCGCTGGACTTTGGACGACACCTGATGATTTAGCGCATTTCATCATAGATATTCAAAATACCCTTAGCGGAAAATCTAATAAGATATTATCAAATAGCATGACTCATCAAATGTTAACTAAACAACCAAGTAGTGAGACGGGGCTAGGATTTTTCTTGAATCAAATAAATCCAAACATCATTGAATTTTCTCATGGTGGTGTGAATATTGGATATGTTGCCTATTTTATTGGTTTTAGTGAAATAGGCAAAGGAGCTGTCATCATGACAAATTCCTACAATGGAGGCATGGTCATTTCAGAAATTATTCGTAGCATTGCTGATACATATCATTGGCCGGAAGGTTATACTCAGCAATATAAAATGGTGCAACCTGTTACTATTGATCCTACTATTTATCAAAACTATATAGGGCAGTTTGAAATAAGTGGTTCTACACCATCTGATTCATCAAAATTCACATTATCTATGAAAAATAATAAATTTTTTATTACTCTGCATTTTCCAATGCAAAATAGTGAAAATACTACGTTTGAATTAACGCCTGAATCAGAAGTGAAATTTTTTACCGTGGATGGTGGTTTTGAGATAGAATTTACGCCAGGTAATTATAATGAGTTTTTGATCTTTGATGCAAAAGCTCATAGAGTTGATATAAATAAAAAATAATTAATATAGCCATTGGGCAGCTAAACACAGCCGCCGTTTCTTAGGCAAAAACGAGCAATAAATATCTGTAAAATTATTAAAGGATCAAAAATCAAATTGATATTATTGGTTCCCCGTTCCGATTCAGCGCTTAATAATTTTTTTTTGCAGTATAAGATCCTTGGCCAAAGGCACTTTTTGCCATCTCTTCATCAGAAACATCAACACTGCTTTTTTTGCTAAATTTAAATTGCTTTTGCGGAGAGTGAAGCTTTGCTTTCTCAGCTACAACAGGTGTTGGCGATAATAAATCAATGCCCGCAGTACTTGCGATAATAGCAGTTGATTTCTTCTTCTTTTCCTTTTCTAGAGAAGGGTCGCTAGGCTTTTCAGACATAATATTATTTTTTATTGCTCTTCCTACCTCAGTGGCAGCGAAGGCACGTTGATCATTCAAAAGAATGACAAAATTACCGGTTCCCCAATTTAATGAAAAAAATGCGCTGTTAGAGGGTCCATCACCGCTATGCTCTATGGTTTTACTCTGAGGATAAGGGCAAAACTCTTGCCCGTATTGCTCAATTAATTTTGTGAAATGAGGATCTTGGCATTTTTCATAGATCCACTTCGCAAAATTGGTTAGACTTTCTGCGCTTGAATAATATCCTCCTCCCGGGCTGCCTATCATATGTTTTGTATTTAAATCGTCTGGATTAAACTTAACGCCGAGTCCTTTCGGTGATGATTCGAAATATGACATTTTAGCTTCCTTCGGACCGGTCACATATTTTTTCATAATTTCATTAAAACTTAAGGGTTCAGGCTCTAATTCCAAATTTCTATTCTTGTTATAAAGATATTCCAGAGAAAGTGCCCCTAAAACAATTCCTGAATTACTATAATGATAATGTTCACTACCCACGGTTCCCGGAGTGGATATTTGATTTGGGATAAATGGTATAAAATCCTCAATTTTGTTGACAGCAGTAAAGGATTGTCCAGTTCTTCTAGCTGCCTTGATCGCACCAATATAAAGACTATAATAATCTCCTAAGCCCACATCTTTACCAACACCCAATCCAGCATAATGAGTCAATGCTTGGTGCAAGCTAACTTTTTTCATTTGCTCTAATACAAGAGGTGAATGCTGCGCTAATAAATCTTCAGCGGATTTTTCTATTTTAAGGGGAGTACTTTTTAAATCCGCTTCTGAAATAATTTTTTCTTCTAGCAATCTCAATGCCAGTACACCCGTGAAAACTTTTGAAACAGACTCGATCGAGAAAACATCAGAGGTTTTATAATCTTTAGGACAAACTTCAATAGTTTTTGTTTTAACAGATCCCATCATTGCTGTAACCGCAATATTTCTATCTTTGGTATATTGCTGTAACGTTTTTCTTTCAGCATCTGTAATATCAACCGCTTCATTTTTTATTGTTGGCTGAGGCATTAAATTTTCAGCAAGTCCTACTGAAGTAACGGAGTGTATATGAGAAAAAAATTCAAAAAATATCTTGCTACTTTTAAAAGCGGAACCGTCCGCCCATGCTTTATTTACCTTATCTATCCATTCATTTTGATTAAAACCAGGTGCAGGCAAAGCCAACAAAAATTGGTTCTTAATTGCATTAATACTACGTTCTCTCTGTTTTGCATCTGTAGATAGAACTCGTTGATCCCAAAATTTTTGTAAAATAATGGATTTTTCATATTGTTCTTGCTCAGACCAGCTTCTAGGTGATGACATATTAACCCCGCCGCTTAAATATTTAGCGCATATGTATAATTGTTCAATTATAGCACAGGCATGTGGGTGCTACTAGAGGGTAAAATCACCCTATTTTCTCAGATGAGGTACGATAGCTAGGATTTTTCTTCGCAATGGAACTGGCAGCAATTCCCGCTATGTAGGAAACACATCATGCATGGGCGTTCTAAGCCATTCTTTCGTAAACTTTAGTATTAAAAATATCTTGTGTGTTGAAGTATAGCGTTTTTTGTTCTACGCGAAGCGGCAACAGCCGATGAGTGCCATAAGTATTTCTTTATTCAGTCAAGGCATAAAGTATAATAGCGCGATTATTTAACATCAAAAACAATGGAGATCAAAATGAGCGCACCCAGAACAGAAGGCCCATTATCTAATTTGCCAAAAGCGATAAGAGAAGAAGTCATATATCCTTGTTCGCCGCTAAGCGTGTTCGGCTTGCTTGCACTTACATCAAAGCAATATGAGGCAGAGACTGCTTTTTTACGATTATTGCCAGCGGCTATCCACGCAGCACCCGTGGATGTTAAAGAAGATGCGAGAGCATTGGCATCGATTGCAATCTTGAAAAAACATCCTGAGTTATTATTTGAAAAAAAGAAGAATAAGATGATAAAAGACCACGCTGGTCGAGAGATTTTTGCATCTCCTTATCAAATTTTTCTTGGCACAGGCGATATATGGGCATTAAAACAAATACAACAAGACATTCTTCCCCTCATTAAAGATGAAAAAGAGCAAGCGAAAATGGAAACTCAATTCAAAGAGCAGTTTCCCCACTGTCCGTGGCCGCTACCCGAGGGCTTAAGTGAAGAAATGTTGTATGACGATAGAAATAGGCAGCAAATTGAAGAAATTAAAAAGCAACTTGCCACTGTTAAAAAACTCATTGACGTTGACCCCTTTATCAATAACGAGCCACTTAATATGACCAAGGAAGCCGTTGAAGCACTATGCAAATTATTTCAACCAACGCCCGGGGAAGTTATCCGAAGTGGGCTACATTTCCCGCTTGCCATCATGAAAGAAATATACAAAACATATGATGCATTGCAGGGTCATTGGTCATTCTTATCCCTAAATGTAATAAAACCAGCATTAGGTGCTTCCTCAGCGGCGGATGGGCAATGTTATCAGTATGGCTTGAGCAATCTCGATATGGAAAAAGGCCCCAGTCGTCGCTGTGATTCATCATATAAGCATCCTTTGGGTCAGCCGCTGAATTTGAAACTTGTCAATGACAAGACCGTTCGCGTGGCGCGGCTGGTAGATCCATATGATGGCTATGTTCTTTTTGATTCTTCTTCGCATGGTTACTTTGATTGGTACAATAGCCGCGGCGGCCGGCAGTGTGTGGGGGGCGGACGGGGTGTGCGCAGCGCGTCGGCGGTGTCGTGGCGCGGTTTTTGGAAAACTTATGGAGAACAAAAGCAGAAGCTTATGGAGCTATTATGGCGGCCACACGAAGAAAAGAAAATACACTGTCGCAATGAACATAACCGTCTCCGGCGGTGCGTGATTCTCTAATCTGGCGTAATAATAACCCTGCGGCATAAGCTGCAGGAGTGATATCAAAACAAGCTCGACAAAACCACTGTACGAGCTTCATTTTGCTCCAATCGTCTACTGTTTCGTTCCACCACTGTATCCATCGAGCAAGGTATTTTCTGATATGTCGGGGAGAAGCCCCATCGGTTACCATACTCTTCACTTGCTCACGGGCTTTGCGTAGCGTTCTTGCATGCGGAATCATACGCAAAGCGACCTGTTGGTGAGGAAAAGTCATTTTACCCCCCCCCATTACACAAATTTTGATCAGCTTGTGTAGGCGCTATAACCGCACCATTTACAGGTATCACAGTCGTGTTACTCTCCGGCTGTGTCGGAGAATAATAAACGCCTAAAAAATGAAAACCGCGACAAACTCTGCCCTTGCGGGTTTTCTTGTGAGACAAGGAGAGTCGTCTTTCATTAAGGATATCTAACATTTTTCGCCAGCAGCGATTAAGCTGGCGCTTAGTGTGACATAAAATAAGGAGATCATCTTGATAGCGGAGATAAGTTATCTTCATCTTAGATAACGCATCATCTAGTGGTTTCAAATATAACCCACTAAAGAATTGTGACAATGGCCCACGGAGCGCAACCCCTCGTACGGGGTTTTTATAACCATAAGGTGTGTCTATGGGATTTGTGATGATCTCTTCAAGCATCGTTAGCAACCTGTGATCATCATAATGTTTTTTGACGTCCTGGATTAATTTGAAGTGCGGAATGGATTTATAAAAAGATTTGATATCCGCACGGATAACATACTCAGGTTTTTCTTCCTCCAATACTTTCTTAATGCGTTCACTAGCATATTTAACACCGGTAGGACCATGCAGATGATAACAGTTTTTATTCATCACATAAGAAAAAGTAGGCTTTAACTGTTTTAGCAGCACATGCTGAAAAATACGATCTGACACATGTAGTTGATCTACCATTTCATCACTAAAATAATAGCGTTTTAACAGGCGAGGTGAATAGCCACCATCTGATGAAGAACGTAAAATTACAACACTCTCAATTGATGATGTGTTAGGATTGCGGAGTATTTTAGCTAATCAAACATGGAAATCCTTGTCAGGAAAAGATAAAAAACAAGTTAGAGAGCTGATTACAAACCAACACATGACGAAATACCCAGAGAAAAAAGTGACACATTACCATAATATGTTTTGCGCTGCGATTGTGCATCCTGATAAGAAAATTGTACTACCACTGGCACCTGAACCGATCATGAAAACAGATGGCGCAGAAAAAAATGACTGCGAACGCAATGCCTCAAGGCGATTATATGCTGATGCAAGACGAGAGCACCCACATCTTAGATTAATTGTGGTGGAAGATGGGCTTGCATCCAACGTGCCTCATTTAAGTGATTTACAGGCACTTAATATGCGATACATCATTGGTGTAAAACCAAGCGATCATAAATTCTTATTTAGTTTGATCAATCGATCTATTTGTGCAGAACATCATCATTATACAGATGATGGAAAGACTCATTATTTTCGTTATCTCAATCAAGTCCAACTCAATAAAAAACACTCTGATTTTAAAACAAATTTTATTGAATATTGCGAAACCGACAAGGAAGGAAACAGGCAACATTTTAGCTGGATAACAGATATTCAAATCACAAACGACAACGTTTTTCATATTATGAGAGGAGGACGATCTAACTGGCGCATTGAAAACAATACATTTAACACACTCAAAAACCAACACTATCACTTCTCACACAATTTTGGGCATGGCTACCAGCATCTTTGCACCGTGTTTGGCATGCTGATGCTACTTGCATTTTTAGTTGATCAAGTGCAAGAGCTTAGCTGTCATCTGTTTAAAAAAGCACGGGCTAAATTTAACTCCCGAACAAGTTTATGGGAAAAAATGCGAGGTATGTTTAGAGAGTATTTAATCAATCGCTGGGATGATTTATTTAATGCCATTGCACATGGATACAATAGCATTCAATTAATCCCCAATACCTCATAACCAACGCTGTCAGCGGTCATGATGAAGTGATTTTGGTACGGATTGAGTGTCAATACATAGGAATTTTTCATCTAGCAATGCTGGAAGATTGTTTTTTGCATGCAAATCTACAACGTGACAGAATATGGGTTCATTTGTCGCATAGGATAGTTAGCGGGAATTGCTGTGGAACTGGCAGAAATATTCAATATTTCATAGCCTTATAATTTAATCAACATTTCTACTA
>JABDEN010000072.1:0-4703 GCA_013287025.1 Gammaproteobacteria bacterium
GTGGGTGAGGATACTTTATCATGTATCTTCAAAAAACTTTGTGATGACACTTTTGGGAGAGGTAAATTTTTATGAATAGGTTTATCTCCTTTTATATATACCACATTATCTCCAAAAGTAGCTGCAATGGCTTTTTTTGCAGATTCAACATAATTTATTTTGGATCCATCCCCTCCTAAGTAATACTCTTCTTTTGTATCGTGATGATAACCACCTGAAGATGCATTGAGATGCATTTTTAATCTACCATCTGGTTCTGTCACAAAATAAATATCGCCAGCGGCAATGACGTAAGGCGACATGGAGGCAAGAAGTGCATGATTTCCCTTGCCAATAAATGCCATCGGACCTTCTTTAGTTAAGACCACGACATAAGCACCATCTGCATCAAAAGATTGTTCTTGTTCTAATAATAAATTTCCAACTTTATTATCAGATTGTGCAATCGCACCTTTTAAATTTTCGAAGAACATTTTTTTTTGTTCGTCTTTCAGAAGATTGAGCTCTGATGCTGACAGTGTTTCAAATTCAATTTTTTTGGCAAGCGAGAGAAAAGCTACATTATCCTTTTCCTCCATCAACGAAAAGCAAACATAAGGTTTTAAATCTTCTGTTGATTTATTCATGACTCTTAAACATTTTACGCCACTATTCATCCAATGCGTAAGATCAACCGTTTTAAACGCGCCAGTCATTTTAGGTTCACATCTAATCGGTGCAAAGCCTTGCTTTGCCATTTCAAGCGGATCTCGC
This sequence comes from Gammaproteobacteria bacterium, assembly GCA_013287025.1. The sequence continues at coordinate 754 of JABDEN010000072.1, forward strand.
ACTAATTCAACCGGGAGGGAGGTATTCGTGGACGTTCGCCGGGATTTTGGTCTATTCGACGGAGGCGTTTCTGATAATCTTCTTATTACATTACTTGAAGTCCCTTGCGATACAGATAAATGACTATTAGGGCTCTCTGTTGGTGTAGATGTTTTACCATTACTACCTCTTTTTTTTCTACGTCTAGGCGAACAATTGGTATTGATGGTTAAACCCCAAACCGCATTGACAATTTCTATGGGATTAGAGAATTCTATATAGGCCAGCAATTCCGGGGTTTTTTCAGATTTTTTTAAAATTCCTTTAACCTCTCCTTCAAATGAACCGAAAGTTACTGTTGGCGTAAAAGGAGAGCTAGCAGTACTTACCATAGAATGACTCGTATCTATGTTTAATGTTTCTGATAGTGGTATAGAAAATCGTCGTTCTTTGTTAAATCTTTTGATGAGAGGGAGAGAAGAGGATTTTGTTAATGCATTGGATTCCTTATTTTTAGTTAAATTTTCCCGTAGTTTTCCACTCCTCATTTCGCCCCCTCATTATAAAATTATTATTATTTTAATTTTTTCAGTGTCGTTATTTTTTTAAGGCTAAAAAGGCTTGCTCCGCCGCATTCCATGTTTTTTGTAATTCAATATCTCCATGCATACTCGATAAAAATCCTGCTTCAAAAGCCGATGGTGCTAAATACACCCCCGCGGCCAGCATGGCATGGAAAAATATTTTAAATTTTTCGATATCGCATTTTTTTACATCAGCAAAAGTATGAATGTCTGTTTGATCGGTAAAAAATAATCCGAACATACTGCCGATGGATTTTACTTGGAAAGGAATATCCATTGCATCAGCTCTTTCTTTTAAACCGGCAAGCAAGGTTATCGTTTTTTGCGATAGATTTTGATAAAAATTTTCCGCATCTAACAGTTGTAATGTCGCAATGCCAGCAGTCATCGCAACTGGATTGCCGGATAAGGTGCCTGCTTGATAAACCGCACCGAGTGGCGCGAGCGTAGCCATAATATCCGCACGTCCGCCAAAGGCGCCGACTGGCATACCACCCCCGATAATTTTACCTAACGTCACAAGATCCGGCTTCACGGAAAAACATTCTTCGGCGCCACCTGCTGCCACCCGAAATCCTGTCATCACCTCATCAAAAATAAGTACGCTATTATATCGATCGCAGAGAGAACGCAAACCCTCTAGAAAACCTGGAACTGGCAGAATGAGATTCATATTGCCAGCCACTGGTTCAACAATAATGCAGGCAATGTCATCGCCATATTTTTCAAATAATGCAACGACGGAATCAAGATTATTAAATTCAGCGACTAAAGTATGTTGAACAGCACTTTCAGGAACACCTTTTGAACTTGGAATACCTAACGTTAACGCCCCTGAACCCGCTTGCACCAAAAGATGATCGGAATGGCCATGATAACATCCCGCAAATTTGATAATTTTATTTCGACCAGTGAAACCGCGGGCTAATCGAATCGCGCTCATCGTCGCTTCCGTCCCCGAATTGACCATGCGGACTTGTTCGATCGTTTTCATACGAGTACAAATCATTTCCGCGAGTTGCACTTCGAGATGCGTCGGTGCGCCAAAACTCAATCCTCGTTGAACACAATCCTGCACTGCTCTCACGACTTCTGGATGGGCATGCCCGAGAATTAAAGGACCCCAAGAACCAATATAATCAACGTATTCTCGATCATTTTCATCAATGAGGTAAGCGCCTCGACCAGATTTGATAAAAAGTGGCTCACCCCCGACCCCATGAAACGCACGAACCGGAGAATTCACACCGCCTGGAATAAAACGTTTTGCTTTTTCGAATAAGCTTTCTGCAATCATCGCTCGTCTCTTTATATTAAATTGTGGCGATATTTTATCTCCCCATCGTTCACTATGCAAAACCATTCGCTTTCGTTATGATAAGCGCCTTTCGAGGAGGAGATAAAATGCCATTCAAAAGATTCATGTGCTTACTTTGCGGTTATATATATGATGAAGCCAAAGGCTGGCCGGACGATGGTATTGCGCCAGGCACCCGATGGGATGATGTGCCATTGACTTGGCAATGTCCTGAATGTGGTGCGTCGAAAGATGACTTTGAAATGATGGAAATTTAAGTCTATCTTACATAAAAACGATCAAATTCTTCCCAAGGTATTTCCTTGGATTCAACCGTATCGACTCTTGCAAGCGGTGGGCCGTGTTGCAGCCATGTATAAAATTGCATCACTTTTTCTTTGTCACCGCATGCCACGACTTCTACATGCCCATCCTCGGTATTACGGGCGAATCCAGTTAAATCAAGTACTTTCGCTTCATCTTGGGTGGAAGCTCGAAACCATACGCCTTGCACAAGACCTTTGATCATAAAATGCATACATATTTTATTTTGCACAATCTGTGACTCCTGAATCAAATTTCTGCTATCATAGTTGACTGCTTTTTTATTTTCAGCAATAGGTTATGCGTAATATTACACTTCTTTTTTCAAAACTTCGTCTCTTGTATCCAATTTATTGGCCTGCGTGGATCGCGTTGGGCTTGTTATGGATTTTTGCGCAATTCGGGAGTCGCGTCAAAATGTGGGTGGGAGAAAGCTTAGGGAAGCTATTATTTTTAATTCCCACACAAATGAAACAAACCACTAAGATTAATTTAGCACTTTGTTTCCCAGAATTATCGGCAAATGAAAGACGCGCACTACTTAAAAAAAATTTTGCTTCCCTCGGCATTGCTTTGATTGAATCTGCCATGGCATGGTGGCTGCCAGATCAGCGATTAAAAAACTTATATAAGGTGAAAGGTGATGAACATTTACAAGCTGCACTCAAAAAAGGAAAAGGTGTCATTTTAATCGCGCCGCATTTTACCTGCCTGGAATTAATTGGTCGCTTAATGGGAAATGATTATACTTTTGGGGTAATGTATCGCGTGCATAAAAAATATTTTGTGAAAACGCTGCATGCGCTCTTTCGAAAAAAACATTACACCACTTATATCCCCAGTCACAGCGTACGAAAATTATTACAAGCGCTGGGTGACAACCTTCCGATTTGGTATGCGTACGATATTGATGCGGGTAACAATCGTAATAGTGTCTTTGCGCCTTTTTTTAATATTGATACCGCAACACTCACCACTGTCTCTCGCATTGTGAAATTAACCGATGCAGTGGTTTTGCCAATGAATTATTTTCGTCTGGAAAATGATTTTCAATATGAAGTCGTCATCTCGCCGCCTTTAGAAAATTTTCCTGGTATTAATGTTTCAGAAGATGCTGCACGCATCAATGCCATCTTAGAAGATGCCATTCGTAAACATCCAGAACAATATGTTTGGCAATACAAACGTTTTAAAACGCGGCCTGACGGACAAAAACGATTTTATTTTTCTAATCGATAAAAAAAGACTAGCGTTTTGCAAAAAGTTGCAGTATAGTTTGCAACAGGAATGAGGAGCTAAGGAATAATTAGAGGCAAGTGATGCCAAACAATAAAAATAAATAAAAATAACAACGGAATGTAGAAATAAAAATGATAATACTAAAAAATAATTTTCAAATTATACTCGATAAAGGATACTTTTGCAGCGCTTTCAGCGCAATTCAACTGACGCAACGAAGTATCCCATCAAACCCACACTCAAAACATCCTTCACAATAAATTTAATTCTCACTTATCAAACAAAAATATAAGGATTTATTTTTATGATCTCTCATCAAGATAATAGTACTTACGAAGAATTTGTATCATTCATACAAAATCAACCCGAAGAAGATAGCATTGGATATTTAAAGGAAATGAAAAATGAAGAATGCGATGCCATTGCACTGATTCAAAATAAAAAAAAATTTAACTTAATCGAAGTTATTCGTGACACTAAAAAAAATAAATTACTTTCTGCGTTTATTGAAAAACTTTCCCCGGAAA
>JABDEN010000072.1:4758-6995 GCA_013287025.1 Gammaproteobacteria bacterium
ATTCCACCAGAAGGCGGGACTTTTGATTTCATGGCGGATAATCCGAATTTTCAAGCGTTTGTGGATAAAATTCATTATGAAACTCTTGATAAATTGGTACAAAACCTTGGTCCCCATCGCAAGATTGACGACATATGTAGTTTACAAATTATTGCTGAGCATCAATCTTCGGAAGTATTTGCTTATGTATTAAGTCAAATTTCATATGTGACTTGTCAAAAACTCGCGCCTATTTTTTTTAATGCATTCGATGTGCAATATGTAAAAGTAGAAAATTTTAACTTATTTCTAAAAAAAATTACCTCTATCATCAATGAATATGTTTTATCTAATGAATATGAAAACAAAAGATTTATTTCTCACTTATCCAATCATCAAGAATATTTTTTTACATTACTTGATTATTTACAAACTCGAAGCGTCACTTATATTTTACAAAATATCTCTTTACCGGATGAAGCCTTCGCGAGCATCAGTCTTTATAAAAATTTTTCAGACATTTTTAAAGCGAATAAAAATATCGGCTTAAAAATATTGAGCAGTGCGATGACACACCCTGAAATACTCAAAAAATTAAAACCAAATGCCACACAATTAAAATCTATCGATTTTTTTGATGGTGGCGAATCAGAAGATTTATGGTCTCCCATTTCACAATCTTTATTTTCTTATGCACCAAGCATAAAACCTCACCCAAATCGCACCAACATCATGAATGACATTTCAAAAATAATCCCCAATAGTAAACTTGCCTCTAAAATCCAATGGGATAATCATACTTTTTTAAGGGTACAAGGCAGAACCATACTTTTTCAAAATAAAGAAGGCAATATCATTGCCGTTAAAGTACAAAAGAAAAATGAATCGATAGTTGAGTTAGAAAAAGAATATAAAACCACTTTTTATTTAAAACAAAATGCTGAAAAACTTAATTTAAAAAGTGCTATTCCCACTCCTATTGTCGTCGAACATCAGCTCATCAATATATTAGAATATGTCAAGTCTAAAATCAGCGAAAATGATTTTAAACAATTCGCCAATATGATTAATAATCAATTAGCGCATGCGGCATACATCTATGAAATCAATCCCAAACAATGTGATTATTTTACTTATTTACATGATGCGCTAGTGAGTGATGAAGTTTTCAAAAAAGCGAATCGCGACATTGTCCATGATCTTTTCCTTTTGTTACAAAAAGGCATGGTTTTCACACAACTTGCCGATGTTTTCCATAATAACGAAAATGGACATGAAAATCGACGTGATAAAGGACGTTACATTGTTTTAATCAATCTTCTCAGTAATAAGAATCTCGGTAGCGGACGTTTAACAGGATGGAAAAAAGCGGTGCAATATCCAAACCTTCGCGTGTCGGGCCTCGCGGATTTAGGTGACTGTATCAGTTTACAAGGGTTAACTAACCACAGTGCTTATTCTGACAAATTTCCTGACTTCATATTTAAAGTAGCTGAAACACGCGGTGGTAATTATTTAATTGGAAATGTCATCGCAGAATATCAGTATGTTTTATTTTTAATTATTGGCTGTCGAGCAGAATCTTTAATGTGCCGGGCTGTTGAACAAAAAGCACCAGAACAAATCATTGACGACATTTGGAAAAAAGCCGCTACACAAATTTTAGAAAATTGCGTATATGCTGCGAGCCTCCTCACTCAACATTCAGAGGAAAAAATCATGGAACATTTTACTTCGATTATTGATGTTACTCGCTTATCGACACAGATGCGCTATTGGATGACAGGCGAATATATTCAAGATCTCATGAATAATAAAGTTCGTAATGATATATACGAACCCAAAACAAAAATCGATGTAAGTTTTAAAGATTTTCGCGTCGGTACCTTTCACGCCAAATTTGGTTTTTCTTTAAATGGCACCGATCAAGATTTAGGAGCAGTGAATGGACAAGAACCCATTAAGGAAGTGAATAACTTAATTTATCGCATGGTAAATTATATTTTTACGTCGCATCACCTTTTGAACGAAACATTATCGGATCTTACTAAAATTATAAAAGAAAAGGATGTTAAAAAATCAGAAAAACTTCGAAAAGAATCATTTTCATATTTACCTGAAATGCTGAAAGACAATATTCAGTTTTCTTTGGGGAAAGAGCGACTTAAAAAAGCGACATTACCTAACGATATTAAATCCGATATTCAGAAAGAACAAAAACGTATTGCTAGCAATAAAATTCGCCGTTTTTGGCGCAC
>JABDEN010000073.1 GCA_013287025.1 Gammaproteobacteria bacterium
CTAAATTTGTTAAAAAATCGCCGGATGGAAAATCGAGTTTCGTAGTAGATGTAGAACTCAAAGAAAAAACCGAAAGATTACTTGGCATCAAAGGGTGTTGCACCAATATTCCTGAAAACGAAATATCAAACGAACAAATCATTGCTTACTACCACGATCTTTGGCAAATTGAGCAAGCATTTCGAATATCAAAAACCGATCTTAAAACAAGGCCGATTTTTCACTATGAACATGAGGCCATTAAAGCACATATATTGCTGTGTTTTATGGCACTAATGATGAGCAAGTTTTTGGAGATAAAGACAGGGCTTTCATTGCAACGTATACGGGATATTCTCTGGAATGTACATGAAGCGCATATTGAAGATACGCTGACTGGAAAACAGATTGTGTTACAAACAAACTTAACGGAATATCATGGCAGCAGATTAGCGGATATTCTCAAACCGCACTAATTGGCAGAAGTCAGGTCTCAAATGCATTATCAATAGTAGCTCTGGAAAGACTTAGCAGTGGAATATTTTCTTCGATAGGGTTTCGCGTTATCCAAGCATGTTGCAGGCGCTCTACATCATAGACAAGATTTGTCGGCATAAGTGGTTCTCTCTAGGTTCAATAACATAGCCAAGTCGCTGGCGAGCTCTACCACCTACTCCTGAGAAAAAAACCTCATAGCAATGGTGGCTCCGCAGGCAGTCTACAGGCAGCGGTATTTTCGCCGCACCAAAATTCTCATCCAAGACTAGCTCTTCGCAAAAACCAGTGAGTTCATCGGTTCAATTAAAGAGGAGTTAACCATTATAAATGATGGCAGATGGAAAATAACAAATTCCTGCTAAATTAGAGCCGAGGTGTTAGCGATTCGATTTTGTTGCATTAACAATATCATTAGTAGATTGACTGTGTATATTTTTAGGCGTACTAAAAAATGTATTTGGACCACTCTGACTGCGATTTTTATAAATCTCTGCTTGAGAAGAGACTTGAAATAATTTTTCTACCTCATCGGATGATTCTATACGGACCACCTGCGATGACTCTGATGTTGTAGTGCTCATCGAGCGAGTTTCATCTGCATCAGCGGGAGATTTAGCAGCTTCTGTAATAGGGAGATTGGTAATTTTATTTTCTGCTCTCTGCCGGATTTTGTAAAGTCCATAACTAATTCCCGCTATTACTAATGTTATGCCACCCATCATGAAAAATAATTTAAGTAAAGAGGACGTTCCAGCCACATCAATATTAAAATCTGTTTTTGCTGTTTCCCCATTACTATCACGGAGACTCCACAATTGTAAAATATTATCGATTTAGTTGTTACAAGGACAACAAGGTTGTTCAACGCTATTATCTGGAAAAAAGTGATGTCATTAATACTTTCTATGTTCTGGGCAAAATGACGGAAAAAGCTCACGCGCAAATCGAGATATATGGAGAAAGGAAACCTTCTTACCATGAGCTTCGTACTAAGGTGATCGAAGATTTACAAAGAGATTTAGTTCCTAAAGATGTAATTAATGACACACCTTTAATAGAAAGTTCCTCATCAAGTTCAACTACGATAAACATGAGAAAGACTACATGATTAAAGTGGTTTCTAGAGAACAGAACGGTGATCCAGAAATCTTGATTGACGATTAGCAATGAATGATCGCCAGCTGAATTTTTCCGACCCACTGGAAAGAAATTCCAGCACAGTATTTTTCAAAAATACCGTATCCCCGCGAAAATTACACCCCTGCTCCAGGATCTAGGTAAGCACACAGAGTATTTAACGCTCTCTAAAAAAAAGAGGGAATTATTTTTAGTAAAAAATCACCTTAGATACTCTGAGATAGTTACAACTGATTAACAAAAAGGGAGCTACCTACCATAGGGATTTTAGCGATGACAGACTCCACAGGAATGGGTAACATGCCTTCTTACGAGAATATGGCTTACCGGGATCAGCGGCCCTATAATTGCGTAACGCTCTGTTTGAAATGCCACCTTCGTCATCTGCATCATCCATAAAATCTAACGGGATGGTGCCGATTTTTTTCTGTAGTTTTGTGTCAATATATTTTAGGGAAGGTTTATTATTCAAAAATTTACTTCGGTAATATTTATAAAATTAGGTATTATTGAAGTTCATTTAAAAAAGATGATACTTGTTCCAGCAGTTAATCAATGCATGCGGGACTTTTGCGGGGATTAGCTGCACTTTGTTGCACTCAGTTGTACAAAATGTAATGAGCGTTACGGGTATAAATGTTAATTTAGTTAAATTAATAAGTCACAACAAAAAACATGGGGGAAAAATTATGTTTCCATCTATCCAAAGTGTATTACAAAAATTCTCAGCCGGCACAGCATCGGCTCAGTTAAATTCTAAAAGTCGAATTGCTTTTAACTTACTAGGTAGTTATCCGCTACCAAGCATATCGGGCATTAGTTTGTCCGGTAATATGGCATACTTGGCTGACCGATATTCTGGGTTGAAAATTATTGATGTGAGTAATCCTGCGGATCCAACATTATTAGGCAGTTATGATATACCAAGCGGTGCCAATCATATCAGTATTTCTGGTACTACTGCCTATGCGCCCGCCGAATCTCTAGGTTTACTAATTATTGATGTAGGCAATCCTGCAAGTCCAGCATTGTTAGGCAGTTATGACACACCATCTAGTGCCTATCATGTCAGTATTTCTGGTACTACAGCCTATGTGGCGGATGGGAATAGCACACAAATTATTGATGTGAGTAATACAACAAACCCCGTTCTTTTGAGCACTTGGCCTGCTCCTGGTGGAGATTATGTCGAGTATGCTAGTGTTTCGGGAACTAAAGCTTACTTAACTTATACCGACCCACCAGGAGGATTGCTGCAAATTCTGAATGTGACTGACCCTGCCAATCCAGGGCTATTAGGCCAAATTAAGCTGGGGGATAGTGCAAGTGGGATCAGTATTTCTGGAACTAGAGCTTACGTGGCTGCAAGATATGTAGGACTACAAATCATAGATGTGAGTAATCCAATTAACCCTGTGTTAATAGGCAGTTATGATCCGATTAAAGAAGGCATTTTCAGTACGGTTTACGATTATGCCTACAATGTTAATGTTGTCGGTACTATTGCCTATGTGTTAGATGAACAGAGAGGCCTGGAAGTTATTGATGTCAGTGATCCCGCACACACTAAGTTGTTAGGCAATCATACAGTGTCGGGGGGTTATTTTGCTGATGCTACTATTCTAGGAACTACAGCCTATGTGGCTGTGGATGGTATTGGAATGCAAATTATTAAAATGAATAATAGGTTTAATCCTTATTTGCTGGGTTCTCTAATAGTTCTCGCAATCGGTGCTACAGCGGCTGGTATTTTGTTCTATAAAAAATATCATAAGAAACATAGAGAATTGAATACCGATAACACCCTCATTAAAGAGAGTGCAAAAGAATTGAAAATACCAAGCTCATCGCTGCCAATAGCGACTAGCCTTTCTGCGGCAGGAATGTTTAGTACGAGTCAAAAACCTGAAGTACCTGTAACATCACCTCAAGTTGTTGTAGCAGAAGCATCGCCAGTTCAACTTTCTTTGGTGGCATAAAATATAGAGACGAAACTTAGTCTGCACATATCACACAATGTACCCTAAGAGAGGCAGCCCGCTGCACCTTAGAATACCTTGGCTGGGTAAAAGACTTGCCCGCTTTTATCCACACCTATGGTGACTAAAAAAGGGTTTCCACCTATTTCTGTACCACGTCACAAAGGTGATATTCCAAAAGGAACACTGAGAAGCATTTTAAACTCAGCTGGACTGGAGCACAAATCATGAAAGACTATTACGCCATTTTTAAAAGAACCCCTGAAGCCATTGAGGTAGAATTTCCCGATTTAAAAGGTTGCGCTACTTTCGGTAGGGACTGGGAAGGAGCTTTGGCTAACGCCGAAGATGTCTCAAGTTCGGATCGTACTATGAATGAAAATTGAATAATTGCTCATCCTATAAGGCCTGACGGCCTTTTTTAAGGTTTTATTTGTAGTGAATTTATTGTGTATTTATGTTGGCGGTGTTAAGATGTCACCTTCTCAACTTTTGAGTTTTTTGCAGATGTTTATTAGGAAAAAATTAAATAAAAACGGCTCGGTTGCGGTCATGTTGTTGGGAGGTGAAAGAGTCCCCGGTAAAAAACACCCTGTTTCACGAATGATTAAACACTTTGGTTCTGCCTCTGAAGAAAGTCAGATCGATGCGCTTGTTCAAGAAGCAGAAACCTATAAAGCTAATTTTCAAACTATCCCAAAAGCCAAGATATTACGAATTGCCTGTGATACAGATTTACAGTCTTGTCGTTCCTACAATGTAGGGTTCTCAGATGTCTATGGAGAACTCTTTGCCGATATTTTTAGTTCCTTAGCTTTGAAAACTCATTTTATACGTCAATTACAAGTACTCACTGTGATGCGTATTGCTGCTCCGGCTAGTAAATTAAAGACCGCACGATTTTGTGAAGAATATGGGTTTGATTCTAAAGTGGATGTGCTCTATAAACTGATGGATCAATTAACGCCAGCGGTAATCGAACGTATTAAACAAATCATTCATCATTATACGTGTCAGATTTTGCTGGAAAATAAACAATCTATTGATGTGTTATTTTACGATTTAACGACTATCTCCTTTGAAACATCGACTCAAGATGAAGTCCGTAATTTTGGTTTTTCTAAAGATGGGAAACACCAGCATGTTCAGATCATGTTGGCAGTGATGGTAACAAAAGAAGGATTGCCCATTGATTATGAAGAATTTCCAGGTAATTGTTACGAAGGTCATACGTTGCTTCCGGTCATCAAAAAAATTCAGCAGCGCTATCAAATCAATAAAGCCATACTGGTGGCCGATGCGGCCTTAATGAATAAAGTCAATCTGCAAGAATTGACAGCGAGTAAAATTCATTACGTTATTGCTGCGCGTATCAAGAATACCAAAAGAGACGTGAAACAAAGCATTTTAGATTTGAGTACTTATAAAAATGTCAGTAGCACACGTGATCCAGAAGGGATTTTAGAAGATGAAATTAAGGCAAAACGAATTGAAATGGAAACGGGGGATTGGTTGATCGTCTATCATAGCAGTCGACGTGCGCGCAAAGATAAATGGGATCGAGAAAAGGATCTTCAAAAAATTAAGAATTATTTAGCCAGCACTGGAAAGAGTAAGCTGACCTCTCGTTTAAAGAAGTCTTATGTTTTTTTAAAGAAAGATTGTGCGATAGAAATTGACCCACAAAAATTAAAACAAGAGGAAGCCTATGATGGCTTTTTTGGGCTTCAGACAAATATTAAAAATGCAATTCCTAAAGAATTATTGTCATCCTATCGCGGTTTGTGGCAAGTTGAGCAAACATTCAGGATCAGCAAATCTCATTTAAAAATAAGACCGGTCTTTCATTATAGTCCTCGCCGGATCAGAGCTCATTTTGCAGTTTGTTATATGGCGTTAGCCTTGGTTCGTTATAGAGAATTTAAATTAAAACGCAATCAATTATTTATTTCTTACGAACAATTACATGAGTTATTAGATAGGATGCGAGTCGTCAAAATAATAAATAGTGAGAAGCAACAATTTGAACTCCTTGAAGGATCTGCTCCGGAGCTTTTTTCCATCTACCAGGTTCTAGGTATTCCCTGGCGGAGAAAGTTTGAGCATAGCCGTCACTTGTTGTGACTCGAAAAATATAACCTATTAATTTAATGATGTTTTTATAAAATTCGATCCGAAGTTGAGAAGCATTTTTTATATAATATTTTCCTTTCTGAGTAAGGAAATATTGTTGATTTTGACTCTTAGGCTTTTCAGGTATTGTGTAAGCAATTGCACCTAGATCCTTTAATCGTTTCAATGCTTTTTTAACGTTTCCGCTAAGTGATTGATGTCCTAAGGCAGCCAAAATTTCTTTATTCCCAGAAGGACCACTTTGACAAATTCTAAGAATTTTTATCTCTGTTTCTGACAAGCTAACATGGGCCTCCACTTGGGCCTCCACTTGGGCCTCGATCTTAAGAAACTCAGGATGTATCTTTATTTCCGTATGGAAAGCTATACGAGCTTCATCAGTAAAAAATATAGGTTCTAAGGAACCATTGGCTTTCAAAGCGCGACGCATTTTAGGGATACCCGTTCCTCGGCCTTCAGTAAAATCTAATTCTTTTAAAATCTCCCCTATGCGTCGATTTCGATAGCGACGAGTGACCATGTGGCCACTTTTCACATCTTCTAAAGGAACCGATGGATCTGCTCCGGGGTGGCTGACTACGCGAATATTGTCAGGATTAATACGAACTTCTATGGGCTCTCTGATTTCATAGCTACGATGATAAACGGCGTTGACTAATGCTTCTTCGATTGCATCATACGGATAATTAAAAAAACGGGTGGCTTCTGCTCTATCAGGAAATTTTAATACTCTCTCGGTAATAAAATTATTTCGTATATATTGCAGAGCACTTCGTAATTGATGATCCAATGGACCTTTAAAAATTTCCTCTTGAATCACATCACCACCCTCACCTTCTGGAAAATACACCACATCAATTTGTGCGTAGTGGAAAAATTTGTTGGGTTGATCATTGAAAAACAACAAGCCAACATTACGGGGTCTTAAATATTCATTGCCACCATCCACAATCGCCATTTGCCGGCATAAATTAGTAAAAGGCATACTGCGTGATTCATCCAGTAATTTACTATTCACTGTTTTTAAAAAAGATTGGATCAAGGGTAGCTTGAGATCTTCTATAGTAGCATCATGATTAATGCGATCATCAAAGGGTACAGTGGCCGTTAACC
>JABDEN010000074.1:0-5696 GCA_013287025.1 Gammaproteobacteria bacterium
TTGAATGCGGCTACCAATGAGCGCGATAATGATGCCAGCAATCGCATAACTCATTGCCATACCCATCACATAGGCAAGAGACAAGAAGAACGTTTTTAAGGGAATATGTTTAAAACGATGCCCCACGATAATACTGGATAAAATAGGTATCATAGGCAGTACACAAGGCGTAAATCCTAATAATAAACCAAGTCCTAAAAAGCTTAATAAAATCATAAAATAATTTTTGTTTTGGAATATATTTTTGACATTATCTTCTTCTGACACCATCGAAAGATATTTACGTGGCTTGTTTTTAAGGTTTTTAGTGACATTTTCTAAATCTTTTGTCGTCTTTAAATCCACACTCAACAATTTTTCAATAGGACTATAACAAAAGCCATCAGAGGAACATCCTTGGTATCCAATGCCAATATTTAATATTCCCTGCTCCACATTTTCGAGTGGGACTGCAAAAGTGAGGGTTCCTGAATAAATTTGGTATGCCCCACGAATATGATCTTTTTTATTGACGCCAATCGGCAATACCACCTTCCCTAACTTGACCTTACTTTCGGGGGAAAGTGTAATTTTGATTTGATCGCGGTAAAGATAATATCCAGGCGCAATGTGCCATTCTAATAGCAGTTCATGAGGATCTTTTATAATGGTTTCGAGGGGAAACGCTTGATCGGGCGACAGAGGCTGCAATATCTCTTCTGCATAAGTCGTTGAAATAAAAAGACTTAATAGGATAAATAGTAGAAAACGCATAACTTCCTCTTGCTCTTAACCGAAGGACATCATATCGGCTTCGATTCATTCCTGCAAATTCACTCGTGTCCCTTGACACCCGAATTTTTATCGATATTATTTAGCACTCACTACTTGAGAGTGCTAAAATCGCCCCCATATAAGAGTTACCGCTATCTTCAGGATAGCTTTTTGAAATACTAAATTTATCGTGAAAGGAGATAAATACATGAGTACAAGCAAAAAAATCCGTCCACTTTCTGACCGGATTGTAGTTCAACCTCGCGAATTGGAAACCAAAACAGCGGGTGGCATCGTCATCCCAGATACGGCTGACAAAGATAAGCCAATTCAAGGTACCGTCATTGCCATTGGTACTGGTAAATATGTTGATGGCAAATTATTACCTTTACAAGTACAAGTGGGCGACAAGATTTTATTTGGCAAATATGCTGGCACCAATATCAAACTCGATGACAAAGAATACTTGGTCATGCGTGAAGAAGACGTCATGGGCGTATTGGAAGAATAGTTTTTTACTTATTAATTGAATGAAGAGGAATTATTATCATGGCAAACGCTAAAGACATCCGCTCCGCGGAAGACGCACGCCAATCATTGCTCGCAGGCGTGAACAAATTGGCAAATGCAGTGCAAGTCACACTCGGACCATTGGGTCGTAATGTTGTCATCGACAAATCCTACGGCGCACCTACTATTACTAAAGACGGTGTTTCCGTTGCGAAAGAAATCGAATTAGAAGACAAATTCGAAAACATGGGCGCACAGATGGTTAAAGAAGTTGCTTCACAGACTTCGGATGAAGCAGGTGATGGTACAACGACTGCAACAGTACTTGCTCGACAAATCTTAGTCGAAGGCTTGAAAGCGGTTGTTGCTGGCTTTAATCCAATGGATTTAAAACGCGGTATCGACAAAGCAGTTGCGGCAGCAGTTGAAGAATTGAAAAAACTTTCCGTTCCTTGCAAAGATGACAAAGCGATCGCGCAAGTCGGCACCATTTCTGCGAATTCCGATGATTCAATCGGCCGCATTATTGCTGATGCAATGGCTAAAGTGGGCAAAGAAGGTGTGATCACGGTTGAAGAAGGTTCTGGCTTAGAAAACGAACTTGATGTGGTTGAAGGTATGCAATTTGATCGCGGTTACCTCTCTCCATACTTCATCACCAATCAACAAAATATGTCTGCTGATTTAGAAAATCCATACATCTTAATCGTTGATAAGAAAATTTCCTCTATCCGTGATTTATTACCGGTTCTCGAAGCGGTTGCTAAATCCGGTCGTGCATTGTTAATCATTGCGGAAGACGTTGAAGGCGAAGCGCTTGCTACATTGGTTGTAAACCACATGCGTGGAATCGTGAAAGTATGTGCAGTAAAAGCACCTGGCTTCGGCGATCGTCGCAAAGAAATGTTACAAGACATTGCAACGCTCACTAAAGCACAAGTTATTTCTGAAGAAGTGGGTCGTACTTTAGAATCCACCACTTTAAAAGACTTAGGTTCTGCAAAACGCATTCATATCACCAAAGACAACACCACCATCATTGATGGCGCAGGTGACAAAGGTGAAATTACTGAACGCATCACGCAATTACGTGCTCGTATTGCAGATACTTCCTCTGATTACGATCGTGAAAAATTGCAAGAACGCGTAGCGAAACTCGCTGGCGGTGTTGCGGTGATCAAAGTCGGCGCGGGTTCTGAACTCGAAATGAAAGAGAAAAAAGCACGCGTGGAAGATGCTTTACATGCAACCAGAGCGGCTGTCGAAGAAGGCGTGGTTCCTGGCGGTGGTATTGCATTAATTCGCGCACTCCAAGCAGTGAAGAGCTTAAAAGGTGATAACGAAGCGCAAAATATGGGTATTCAATTAACCCGTAAAGCGTTGGAAGCACCTTTACGTCAAATCGTCACCAACGCAGGCCACGAAGCGTCTGTCATCGTGAACAAAGTTCTCGAAGGCAAAGCAAACTTTGGCTTCAATGCGGCAACTGGCGAATTCGGCGATATGTTAGACATGGGTATCTTGGATCCAACCAAGGTAACACGTACTGCATTACAACTCGCGGCTTCAGTATCCGGCATGATGTTAACCACTGAATGCATGATCACTGATCTTCCAAAAGACGACTCAGCTGCCGGCGGCGGTATGGGCGCTGGTGGAATGGGCGGCATGGGAGGAATGGGCGGCATGGGCGGAATGATGTAATTTCGGCCTTTGATCGTGCATAAAGAACCCCGCGAATGCGGGGTTTTTTTTTTGCAATATCACGCTTTCGATAGTTTGATTTTCACCTACTCAAGCACCAATAATTACTCAATAAATTTTTTAATATTCACTTTTTAAACAATAATGAGTTGTCAAATGGGTCGTTTTTAAATAAAATGACTATCAATACTACAAAAGTTACATGACGAGGATATAATGCAAAGCGGCTCCCATTTTCCCATCAATGCCACTATTCCGCAGCAAATAGAATTTGTAAAAACGCAATATCTTGAAAAAAATGGCAACATTTCTGATAAAGAATTTACCGCAGAAGCAGAAATTTATTTAGCAAAGATGTACGATTTTGGTAAAACTGTTACTCAAAACACAGCAACAGCCGTGCAGCTATTATTCTCAGCCTCATCAAAAGGTTATGCTTCAGCACAGTATTCGTTGGGTTACACATATGAAACTGGTGATGGACTCAAACAAGATAGCCTCGAAGCCGCCCGCTTATTCCGTTTAAGTGCTGAACAAGGAGACCAGAAATCGTTAAACCAGCTTCAGAGAATGACATCTCCTTATGGTACCTACCAATTAGCAATTTATTATAAAAATCGTTCCAATTTAAATGACGTACCATTACCTTTTATTATAGATATCCTAAAAAGATATCCCGATGACTACGCCATCATTAAAGCGTATTTAACACCGCAAAGACTTGAGGAATTAGACGAAGCTTTAGAACAAGCCTTAGAGCCTTCTCGATTGTCATCGATTCTAAAAAATGCCTCCGCACCTTTTACAGACCATACTTCCATTATGGTTGATGTAGAACGTGATGCAAAAGAACTTTATGAAGAAGGCCTCGAATTCTTAGAGGAAAATGGTACAGTAAAAAATCTGGAAGCAGCAGAGCGTAGCATTAGTTTAGCGGCTCATAAAGGTTATGCTGATGCACAATTTCATCTTGCAAAAATGTATGGTGAATCAAAAGATCGTAAAAAATTAAAAGAAGTCGTCCCCTTATTATCTGCAGCAGCAGAAAAAGGGCACCCCAGAGCGCAAATGACTCTCGGTTATTTTTATCAGCGTGGAATAGCTGTTAAAAAAGATCTAAGTAAGGCTGTAGCATACTATCGTTCCGCAGTAAAACTTGGAAATGACCAAGCACAATATCGCCTCGGACTTTGTTATTTGAAGGGAGAAGGATTACCTCAAGATAAAAAAGAAGCGATGCGCTTATTAAGATTAGGTGCCGAAAAAAAATTTGACAAAGCCCTCAAAGAATTAAAATCACTTGCAAACGGCTATTGGGGATTTTTTGGAGATCCTTATGCAAAATATCATGTAGCACTTCTTGAAAAGAAAAAAATACCGACCAATATCCGTATTGTTATCGAAATGATAGAAAAAGATCCTAACGATTTGGTAATGATTGAAGAGCATCAATTGCTAAAACCAACTGATATTCAAAAATTAAAAAATCTAATAGAACAAAGAAATGTTTTGCTAAACCCTTCACGTGATGTTATTTCACCTGATATATCAGAAGCCCATCGGCTATTAGAACAGGCTGCAAAAGCGGGAAGTGAAAATGCGAAGTTTCGATTATTCTATGCAGATTGGTTATATCACCAAGCGCTTCAACATCTGAAAGTTAACAATAATAAAGACGCCGCAGAATACTTGCGAAATGCCGCGGAATCTGGAAGCAAAAAGGCTTTTCATCGCTTGAAAAAAATGGCTCAAGGTCCATTTTGGGGATTGTTTGGCGGGGGGAATCATGATGCCATTTACCAACTTTCATGTTTACAAAAAAAGCCTTTGCCAGAACCGAATGAAGATACCAACGCATCCACAGCTTCGCCAATGGAATTTAAGATGCAAAAATCCCAAGCCTTAACCATGGCTCCATTGATGCTAACTGCATCTTCACCAGTAGTGAAAGCTAAGAAAGAAACAGAAAAGCCCGTTAAAAATTTGGTTACCGTGCCTGTAGCGAAAGCATCTCATGCGGAACCAACAGAACCTAAAGTAAATCCTTGCTCAAAATTTGCAAAAAAATATTCCTCAAAACCGTTACGTCAGCAGAAGCTACGCAAAATGTTTGGTTAGTATGACTGACAAAACCTATATTGCGACCCGCAAAGTAGGTTTTTCGTAAAGATTATTTGGATGCAACTTTGAAGTTAGCCGTGATAAAAAACCTAATGGGGAAGGAGATTTTTTTAATTCCGCAATTTCTTCATTCTGTTCGCGAATAATATCATTTTGTTTTATTAATTTTTTTTCTAAGCGTGCAATATATTTTTTCGTTTCTAATTTTTTCTTGATGCCTTCCAAAATATTATCTTTTTTATAAATTGCATACGTTTCTAAAATTTCTTCTTTTTGTTTTACCATCGGTGCGACTTTATCTCGAACCATATTATGGAATGCAACATAAAAAAGTATCGCACCGATTAACGCAGTAATGCCTAATATTACCCATCCCCAAGGCCCTGTTAATGCAAGCGCGCCAAAACCAATGGTGAGAAATACTTCGTCTGCAGCGGTGAATAACATACCGAAAATAAGTAATGCTGTTTTTGCGGCTTTTCCTTTTCTTCCTTCTTCTAAATGTGAAACGCGTTCTTTTGTTTTTGAAATCGAGCGATCAAATTTCATGAGTAATTTTACATAATTTTTATAATCACTCGCATTCATTATTTTTTCTTTTTCAGAAT
>JABDEN010000074.1:5706-6699 GCA_013287025.1 Gammaproteobacteria bacterium
GACTTCAATTTGATATTGATTAATATTAAATGTAGTTTTCAAATTTTTGGCAAATTGAAATCCCATATGTTTACTTAATTCTTCTGCCTCAAAAGCCGTAAATAATGCTAACGCAATCAGAAACAAAGCCGATCCCGTTGTCCAAATAACAGGGCTTGGCACAACAACGGGTAATAAGTTAATGATAGCTTGTGCCGCATCATAGCCGTGTAAATAAGCAATCCAGCTACCACCGACAAATAGAAAATAATAAATACCATGAATAAATCGCGATGGTTTTTTGCCTTCATTTTCCGGTTTTTCTTCGCACACTTCATTTAATGTTGCTTCCATGATGGCAAGTTTATAGTATTCTAGTGCGATTTTAAGCTCATCTTTATTTTTACTTGTTTTTTGTTTTGCATATTCAATTTCTAATATGTCATCGATTAAATCAAATTGCGCCATCAAATCGGTGATTTGACATTCCGCAAATGGATTTTTTTCTTCTAAGTGTGGCCAATAAGCTTTTTCATCGTAATTTTCAAGGGTTTCTCTAAATTCAGATAATGTTTTTAAAGTTTTATCATTTAATTGAACTCGAAAACTATGCGTTTGTTTTAACTCAGGCTTTAATTCGGATTTTAATTCGGAATGAATTTGCGCATGAGATGACTGCATTGTTATATTTCCTTTATGACATTCATTACAATAGCAGTCATCTATGTTAATAGATAAAAATTAAGAGAACATTAAGATAGCTGTTTTAACGTTTTCCCATCATGCTTTTAATTTTATCTTTAATGCCAGGTCGTTTTGGTTCTATCAATTCTTTTAGAGAAATTTGCACAATATTCTTATCTTTATCGAGCAAGCAAACTTGATTTTGAAATCCGATGACAAAATCCGATGCAGGTTCTTTAAATGAAATGCGATGCGATATTCCAGTTTTTAATTCAAAACAAAATCCCACTTTCGAAGTATCAATAGATTTTTCGTCTTTTGAACGCTCTA
>JABDEN010000075.1 GCA_013287025.1 Gammaproteobacteria bacterium
TCATATGATTATGACCATAGCCAAATCGCTTACGATGGCGCACTAGAACAAGCGCTTGATCCAGATGTTACAGCTTCTCATCATCTTGGAGATGAAGATGCTGTCGATCCCTTGAGTCATAAAAAGATTAAGGAAACGATAGCAGAAGCGCAATTCTCTATCAGGTTGGGAGTTAAATTCGAAAAGGCGGAGTCGAAGTATCATGAGGTTTATTACATTCTGGACAGGAATAAAAACCGCTTAGGAGTATATAAACCTGCTGTCAAGCAAGATGCTCATGAAGATATCTATGGAGCTTCAGAAATCAGAGATGCCCATTTGGCTGAGGTTGCCAATTCTGCTGTCGCTGAATTCTTAGGATTAGGAATTGTTCCCCATACTGTGCTCTTTGAATATGAATCTGCCTTCAATGCATCTAAATCGATAGGAAGCTTCCAATTTTATGTGAAGGATGCAATTTATCTATATGATTGTTTAAGCTCGGGAAGTGATTTGTGGGACGCTGACTATGCTGCATTGCAGGAAAGGCTCAACAGAGATCAATTGTCCACTTTTTACTGTATATTGATGGGGTGCATTGCACGCCAACGAAATATTATTAATAGCTGCATCAACGTCAAAAACAACTAATGCATTTTCATTTTCTATTATGTTTTTTTCAATCATGTCTAAGTAAGGAGCTTGAACTACAATTCCAAACAGTTGTATAAAAGCAAAATTAAAAAAGAAAATAAAGATATGTATAAAATTATTCATTAGCACTACTATAATAGTCATAAAATAACTATTTTTTAATTTTTTAAAATTACTGAAAATAATCGCAATTCTTCGGCTGCATTTCAATATTATTTATTCTAAAAATTCACATGCATACGTAACAACTTTAGCCAGACACCCCTCCTCAAAAGGACTACTTAGACCTGCAGATTTAACGAGATTAGGAAAAGAGGCCTCTCCTCCACGCTTGCAAAGCGTTATATAATCATTCATAGCTTTACCGAAATTCTCTTCAGATTTTAACCAAAATTGCATAGCGCAACATTGTGCAAGTGTGTAATCAATGTAATAGAGGGGGTGTAAAAAGATGTGAGGTGTAAGCTGCCACCTTCCTCCCTTTAAAGGATATGCTATGTCACCCCAATCCCAACCTGGTAGAGTTTTTCCATCTCCTTCCACATAGCATGCCGTTCCGCGGGTGTTGCCTTAGGATTAGCATAAACTAGGTGTTGAAAATGATCAATTGCCACTCCATAAGGCAAAAATAGCAATGATTTTTCTAAATGAATCTGCCGGTATTGCTTAGCGCCTTTATCACCGAAGAATTTTTCCATAAATGGATATGTTAAAAATTCTAAACTCATCGAATGGATTTCACAAGAATCCCATGTTGGCACTTGATAATCTAGTAGCTGTTGATGTCGACTGCTGTAATATTGAAAGGCATGACCCATTTCATGTACAAATACTTCAATATCATTCATCGTGCCATTAAAACTGGAAAAGATGTAAGGCATCCCATAATCGGGTAAGTAATAACATCCTGCATGCCCTTTATTTTGTCTTGCTTCTAGATCAAATAAGTGATTATTTTTCATCATGCGAAAACAGCCACCTAATTCTACTCCTAAATCGTCAAACATTTCGATAGCACGTGCGACAATAAAGTCATGATCTCCTTGTGGATTTGGATTTCCTTCAAGCGAGAAAAGGCCTGCATCATGAACGTACAGCTTTTCTAATCCAAGTCGGGCACGCTGTTTCTCCATCAGCCTTTGTGTTAGCGGAACAACATGCTCTAGAACTTCTTGATTGATCCCACCTCCGCACAATAACAATACGTGAATTTGTATCATGGGCGCTGTTTAAATCAGTTACGAGCTCCTCGTAGTCTTTAGTAATTTTATCAAAAGTTGGATTTGGAATTGTTATGTCATCAAACTTTAAATTATGCTGTATTTTGAATTCCAAAGGTACTTCTCCAAACTATTTTATTTTTTCGCCAAGCGCAGCAAATTCTTCAATATTATCCAGTTCTTTTGAAAAATACTCAAGCAAATTTATGCAGCAAATTTATGCAATTAGACACTAGTTGCTAGACCTGATATATTCACGCTGTGAAGTCTTTCTCTTAATTTTTTCTCTGGGAATTGCATGAGAGAAGTGGTATATTTTAGAATCAAAATCCCCAAGTAATTAGGATTGAAATGGTTCGAATCGGATCTTATCAAGCAACTCCTGAAAGTGCTTTTGCAGCTCGAAAGGCGCAGGTTAATCGCATCTTATCGAAAGCCGACAAAGAAAATATCGATTTTCTATGCCTTCCAGAAGGATTTTTAACTGGATACTATGCTGATGAAGAGCTAGCGCGGAAAAATTGTCTGGAAACAGATGGCGTCATTTTTCGAGAATGGCTAGCTGAGATCAGTCATTATCAAGCCACTGTTATCATCGGTTTTAATGAACGGGAAGGTAATCACATATACGATTCTGCAGCGGTTATAGAAAAGGGGAGCCTACTTGGTGTTCAACGGAAACATTATCTCTACCACAACTACTTTACCCCAGGTTCTTCTTTTTCTATTTTCCGTAGTAAAGACATGCCATTTGGGGTGACTATTTGTCTTGATGCTAACTATTTCGAACCGGCG
This sequence comes from Gammaproteobacteria bacterium, assembly GCA_013287025.1. The sequence continues at coordinate 2,649 of JABDEN010000075.1, forward strand.
CGATTGCTTGCTATGCAAGGAGCCGCTGTTCTCTTTAGTCCTATGTGCAATCGAGTCCCTTTGAACCACCCTTATGCAAAACGTCCCAATTATTACAGCCATTTTGTTGCGAGATCATTCGAAAATCGTTGTTGGCTTGTTACCGCTGATTGGATTTATCCCAACGATGGCAGCGCTGTTTGTCCTGGCCATAGTGTGATCTATGATCCAGATGGCCAAGAAATTGCAAGGAGCCCTGAGGGAATAGAAGACCTTTTGATAGTTGACATCCCTCAAGATCGCCTCTTCCAAGAAAAAGGACGAAGAGTGCATGGCAGTCCTGTTCTATTTCAAGAAATAGCCAAAGCCATGGTGTCACAAATATGTTAGATGAATCTACCTCTCATTTACGTGAAATAATAGACGATGCTTCTAAATTAATGTCGGGGTATTTTAAAAAACAAGTCAATTTTTCAAAGGTTATTCAACTTAGCGAACCTGACAGACGCAATATGCTTTTAAGATTATTGATTAAGAATCCTCAAAAAGGGATGCCTAAAACCATAATTTTAAAACAAACCGCTACTGAGGGAAATAAATTTGATTCCTCTGCAAAAAGTGAAACTGAAATAGAAAAGTTCAGTCGATTTGCTCACGAAATTCGCGTTAAAAAGCGCTATCTCTTTTGTCTACTTTTTTTTCAGTTTGTTCTCTACTTCTTTTTTCAATTCGTCAAGCGCTTTAACGATTTCTTGTAAATTTGTAAGAAACTCACCTGATAGTGTCATTTCATTTGATTCTATCGTTTTTTTGATTTTTTCTGAGAAATTATTTAACAGCTTTAAATAATTTTCACTTGGCTTTATAGTTGCCTCATTATGGAATGTTTTTAACATTTCTTCTATTTCTTGTTTTTTCCTTTCCAGACGCTCTTTTTGATAACTTTTAAATTTTATGTCGTCTTCTGCCTCTGGTGTACTGACATTGACTTGATTTATTCGGGTTGAGAGCATCTCAATTATAACACCGGTTCGGTATTCAACCTGCCCTGCTAATTTCCCCATCCTTTGGGCCCGCCGGATTTCAGACAATGCTTTACCATCTTGTGTCGCACGAATTTTATCAACATGCCGCAGCTTTCCGGGGACTTGATAACCTAATTCAAAGAAATATGTCCTCATTTCCTCCAACATCTCTGGTTGGCATGCATTTAGTATCTCTCTAGCGACTAAGTTAAATTCGTGTGGTTGAGGTGGCGAGTCCTTAAGCATTGTTAATTTTTGTTTAAGCCCAGCTATTTCTTTTTCTATTACCTCTGTGAGGAAGACATTATCGTGGCCAGGCTGTGTTAAACTGACTTTTAATTCGGATAAATGGTTTTCGATAGAACTAATTCTTGCCTGCCATAATTCGCCTTCTGTTACAGCTCCTCCTCGCTTAATTAAAGCTCTGATCATTTGTTTTGAAATTTCTGTATTCTTCTTATGCACATCTTTCCCGACATCTTCCATTTTCGGCTGTTTTTCGAGTATTAATGCAATTAGAGAGCTTTCTCCAATAAAATTAATAATATCACGGTAGTTAGTAATTCTTAAAAAAGAATCTAACAGATGTATTTGACGTCTATTATCATCGCCGGCAGTAATATCCTGCCAAGTAACTTGACTGGGAAAATCAGCACTAAATAGCAACCTTCTTATATCATTTGCATCATAATTGCTTGGCTTATCGGCTATTGGTTTAAATAAAAAAGTTAAGGCGCGTTCAAGTTCATGAATTCTAGAAACAAATATAGCATTTATTTTTTCAAATTCCATCTTTTGTTCAGGTTCTTGCTGAGGGACAATATGTTCAGCGAGTCGCTCAGCATAACGATCAAGTGTACCTATTAAGACACCACAAAAATAGTGAAAAAGATTCATATCGAGCGGCGCACCAAAATCAATTAATAGTTTAACTGCATTTAAATTTTTAGCAATATTATTCTTAACAAGTAGTTCATATTTTTCATTTTTTATGTCTATTTTGATGTTGTTTTTCTCGCAGAAATCTATAAATATAATTAGAGTATCAGTATTGTCAAAACCTAAACACATACTAATAATTCTTAAAATCATCTTCTGCTGTTGTTCGCTATAATCCTTGAGTTTATCATAATTTATTGATGATATAAAAATTTTTAATGCCTCTTGTTTGATTTTATTTATTTGATAACTGTCATGATTTTTCATTGTGATTTCTGTTTTTATACCTACTAATTTATCTTTTATAGTTGATAATTCTTTTTTGTTGATAAGATCGCTTTCATTTACGCATTTTTCAAATATTTCTGCTTCTTTAGTAAAATCTATATCTCGCACTCCAATTTCATTATCGGAAGAAAGAAATGAATCCATTATATCACTCATTCTAGCAAACGATTCCATCTGTACATCATTAAACATATAACCTCCATGCATTCAAATAAAAAGATCTATAATTGACGTATATCCATTAAAAACATGAGCTATCACTGTCATTATACCAATAAATAATTAAATATTACAATAAAAATGCAATTGGGTCAGGCCTGACCCAAATTGCGCCTTATTCTTGTTGAGCTTTAAAGAGAGTGATAGTCATATATGGAATTAAAGCAATAGACAGAAAATACGCATTAAACGATAATGTAAATATAAGCTTATTATAATAATTTTTATGTATTGTAAAATTTAATTATGTAAGATTATATGTCACTCGATTCAAGTAACTTTAAATTCGATATAAACAGCCTGAAACAAGTGAATACCTGGGCGCAATCGATCCATTTATCAAAGAGGTGGAACGTTCCAAAACAAGCGCCATTACATTAGGAGGAAAACAGGTCACTTTACTGAAGAGCAATATTTCTTTAAAAGATATAGTAAATCGAGTAATGAGCAACGAGTTTGAAAAACCAGATAAACAAAATTATGAGTTATTTATCGCAAGACTAAATCGACTAATAAAGAATGAAGAAGATCCTGATATAAAACACGTTAAACGTTTAACGCAATATTTTACAAGTATTTTTCCCAAAGAAGTTTCCAAAAATGAAGAGGTTTCCAAAGATGAAGCTTCTTCTAAATATAAAGAAAGTCAAATCGTGGAGAACCTACGAACTATTTGTAATTTAGCAAAAGAGGGAAGCAATGAAGCATTTATAACATTGAATAGAATGGCTAAAAAATGGGTTGAGAAACCGCCTGAAGATTTGGTTGCAATCACCACCTTACTATATGATGCACTCAGCTCTCGATCTGCTCATGAAAGAGTGTTCCATAGCATTTTTTACCTAATGTGCGAGATGACGGAATTGCAACAAGTACAGGAAAGGCTACATGCTATTTTGATACTATGGATTTGTTAGACGGAACTACGAAGTTGCTCAGTACAACCAAGTGAGACAGAGATAGCAAAAGAAGCAGGGATTGGAAGATTCACCGTATATAAATTACTCAAAGAAAGAATTTTAATATTTTGCATGGATTCTGCCTCATTCTGACAGCTAGACATTTCGAATTTTTTGTCTTTCATTAATATTTAATAGCTTTAAAGCGTGTTCTAAAATGATCGCTCCTTGGCTATGTGCAAATACGATAACTGGGGGTTAGAAATCCTCTTTATTTGATAAAACAAGAAGATATCTGAAAAATTTAGCCGTCCAAGAAACGATAGGAGTATCGATTCCAATAAAAGGAATTTTTTTCATGGTTTTTCTCTACTTAGAACTTGTAAATGTAGATTTTACGTATTTTTATTTTTTTTGCAAAGCAAAATACTTAAAATATGCATAGACATGTTTTACGTATTTTTTACAAGACTTGATCCTGCAAATGGGGGTCTAGCTAGCCTCACTCCAATTCAATTTATTTAAATACAAAATTTGAACCTAAACAACCATGCTAAATTATTATTTTACTCTTTTATAATTTCTTTGATTTTAGGAATGCGTTTACAAATTTCATTTATCTCC
>JABDEN010000076.1 GCA_013287025.1 Gammaproteobacteria bacterium
CATGCCCCGAAGATGCTGCAAGAGAAGTTCGAGATGCAGTAGGCCAGTTTGAATGGCTGGATGATGATATTTCAATTGGTCAAAGTCATGTTCTGAAAATAGATAATACTGATGTTATCCGATTGCGTGATGCAAGAAGAGTCCTAAATCAAGATTTATGTTACTTAAATATAAAATTGCCTGAAATTGATATTTTTCCAGAAATAGCTGAGCTTTTAAATATGCAACAAGATTTATTTTTGCATAACAAAATAAGTGAAATTTTAAAAAATGATGATTTTCCCTCTCTCATAAATAATGACGAAACTACCTTAAGTCAAGTTGAGAAATTACTAGAAATGCTCGATGCTTTCGGTAAAAACAAAAAAACAATTGATTCATCAAAAAGTTTCGAGCTGCTTTAGATTATCACGTTCAATTTTGGCAGTTATCTAATGCTAAGTTAAGAAAAGATAAGTTACAAAACATAGTAAAAACATATTCAGGAAAAATTAGTGAAGATATAAAATTATTTGTAAATGACATTGGATATAATGAAAAAAGCGATTTAGAGTTTCAAAATGACTGGTCTAAATTAATGACAGAATTGCGTCGCGTTCTTTCGTTTAGAGGATATTTTTTTGATATCATTTATTTTTTCTTCTTCTAATCCAACACCATCAGGTGATACTTGCTTATCATCACCAACAACAAATAATTTTTCAGCACGCAATATCGCTGGCAAAGCATTTAAATCAGATTGAGAAGCTTCATCGATCTTATGACTCGATTTCTTTCTAATCAAGTTGAAATTTATCGACAGACAATGTCGCCAGAACGATCTATTTATGATTTATGTAAGGTTGTATTTGCTAACTCTCAAATAATGCTACGCGAACATTTTCGTTGCGTTACACCTATTATTGAATATTCAAAACGCGAATTTTACAACCACGAATTAAAGCCGCTTAGATTACCCACCAGATCAGAAAGATTAGATCCTCCATTAATTGATGTGTTTTTAGAACGTGCGGGATGGTCATTTTGGCGATGTCTTGCTTCAACTTTTGTTTTGAGTCGAGAGAATGTGATAGAGGACTTGATTAAAACATTGACCGAAAAAGGCATTGAGCCTATTGGAAGTGATGGCATATTAAATAATATTCATACTGAGCATAGGCGTATTAAGGTATATGAAGATGTGTCACTTCCAATTAATTTATCAGAAGAAGACTTAATGGTTAGCAATGGGTAGAAGTTTTTCTCTGATTTTCATAATGGTTGATTTATTCAGGAGCGATTGCTTATACTGCACCCAACAACACCCATCCCGCCTCTTGATAATGCGCACCCCGATGGGTTTTTTATGCTGAACAGTTGTGAAATTTGCAACAGTTCAAAATAAATGAACGGTTTCCATTTTGGAAACAGTTGCCAAGAATAGTTACGTTTGTATTAAGGGGAAAGAGTGAAAAAGAAAAAGGAAAGCAGTATTAAAAAACTTTCAAAGTCTGCATCAAAAAAATTACCATCTAATCGAAAACAGCGTGGACGAGTAGATGGAACTGCTATGTTTCCTGTTGCTCCTTCCATAATAGAATTACCTCAAGATTATCTTGCTTGGTTAGCTGAACTAAAACAACGCATCCAGCGTGAGCGTTTGCGAGTTATTTTAGCCAGTAATACTGCTATGGTGTTGCTATACTGGGAAATCGGACAGCGCATTCTTGAAAAGCAAAATACGGAAGGATGGGGGGCGAAAATCATTGATCGACTTTCCGCTGATTTGCGCGATGCATTTCCAGAAATGAAAGGTTTTTCCCCGCGTAATCTTAAATATATGCGTGCCTTTGCAGTGGCTTGGCCGGAACGTGAAATTGTGCAACAGGTTGTTGCACAATTGACATGGTCTCATGGTGTAATTTTATTAGATAAATTAGAGAGTTCTGAGCTGCGTCTTTGGTACGCTAGGCAAGCTTATGAACATGGGTGGTCACGTAACATACTGGCGATACAGATTGATACTAAAGCTCACCTGCGTTTTGGTAAGGCACAGAACAACTTTTCTGCTACTCTTCCACCCGCTGATTCTGATATGGCTGTACAAGTCTTCAAAGACCCTTATTTATTCGACTTTTTGGGCACCGATGCTCCACGGTGGGAAGCTGAACTTGAACGAGGCTTGATGGCGCACATCCAAAAATTTTTACTTGAACTTGGTCAGGGATTTGCTTTTGTCGGTCAACAGGTACATTTGGAGTTGGGTGATCAAGATTTTTACCTTGATTTATTGTTTTATCATCTCAAATTACGTTGTTACATAGTCATTGAGTTAAAGGCACGGGATTTCGAACCAGGCGATGGCGCTCAACTGGGTATGTATATGTATGCCGTGGATAAGTTGTTATGCCATCCGTCTGATAAGCCTACTTTGGGTTTATTGCTTGTTCGTGAAAAAAATCGCGTATTGGTTGAATATGCGCTTAGTGGCAGTAAACATCCAATTAGTGTTGCTGAGTGGGAAACCAAGCTTACCCAAACGTTACCAGATAACTTACGTGGCAGCTTGCCAACCATTGAAGAAATACAAGCTGAATTAAGTGGTGATTTAGACATAGAGGATAAACAGGAGTAAACATCATATTTGATTATCCTCTCTATTTATTAGATTGTAAAAAATTAAAACAGGAAGAAGATTTTGATAAATTCGTTTTATTTATGCTGGACTTTGGCCATTTTTTTTAATTCTTACCCTGTTTAAATTTTTACATGTATTCTTTTGGATTATGATTAAATAAAAAAATTCGTTGTTTTTATCATGGTAATTATTCACAATGGCGCAATAATAATAACTAATCCAAGGAAGAATAATAATATGTTTTCGTTTCGTCGATATTTTTTCAAAAAAGAAAAACCAACCTCCGAACATAAACCCTATCCAAAACTCATTACACATCAACCGTCTGATACTGCAGGGGTTCTTGCTTCATTTTTGGAAGCAAAAGATCTTGCAAGCGTATCAACCACGTGTCGCGATTCTCACCCGTTATTTAGCAAAGCACTGGCTGTGAAGTCATTGCTTCAAGCTGTCGTATATGGCGACTTAAAAAAAGCAGAGGCTATCATTATCGATCATCCGGAATTTTTACTCGAAAGAGGAACGGTAAAAGATTATTCCGGTCGCATACATTCAGATCGAACCGCGTTTCAATTGGCCTTAGGTGCATGTGATTACAATGTGAAAGATAAAAAAGGTAATATTGTGGTGGACGGTATGATTGAAATGATAGAAAAACATTTCAAAAATCTGGCTGAAAAAACACCTGATGAAATTAATATTATCATGCATTCTCAATATGCAGGCCAATTTCCTGAAGGTGATGAGACAACAGAAGCCAAAAAAATCATCGATGATTCCGCAGCACTGCATCGCATGATCAACGTGATTGCTGACTTAAAAGATGAGCATGATTGCACGGCGGTATCAGCGCTTGAAGAGAAGATACATAAAATAATACGTAAAGAAAAGTCTGAACGGGCTGATCAACTTCGAAAAATCGTTCAATCCATATTGTCGGCCGAGTCAATTACACTATTTGAAGAAGCATTTCAGGATTTTACTACCTATGTGACAGCACATAAGCTTATAGAAAAAGATGCGTATAATGTTGATTTGCTAAAAGCACTTTATCAATTTAGAAACTATCTTGAACCTAAAGGGTCCCGAACGACTGGCAAACATTTCAACCATCAACTGCTTTCTATTGCTGCAGAATTATATGATAAAAACTACGTGCGTTTTGGTAATGATTGGGATAGTCCAAAAAATTTATTCTGTTGGCAGAAAGTTTTTGGAGGCGTTGAGCGTTTAGTTCCGGCATGTGATGCGCAAAGTATTGCACATGGGCTTTGGTATCTTTTTGAAGAGGGGGAAAAATCACCTCGATCCGCTGTGTTTCGTTATGGCGGTGGAAAGTATTTTCCTCTTTTTTTAGATCCTGATTGGGAGTTTGGACATAATTGCGCGGCGGTGCGCTGGCGCGCAGCGTGTGCGGGCGCGGGCCGGTTGCGAGGTTTCAAATCTTATGTCGAGCAAAAACAACAGTGCCGCCATTTATCCTGCAGCTTGGACGAAAGGAACAGAAGAGATGCAGTTCGATAAAGTAATTATACGCCGTTGAAGAAGGCCTGCGGCGATGCCTGCCGCTTGTACATCCCAACACGCACGAATAAACCATTCGAGCAGCTCTTCATATGTCCAAAACTCAGTTGTGTTTGCCCACCACACGGTCCAATGATGCAAGTAGTGTTTGATCAACACTTCCTTAAACGGTTGGATACCGCTACCATAAATTTAACGAAGTTTTGTTTGGTAGCGTTAAGTTTTAGGTGGAGAATGAACTCCACCTGAAACCCACTATTCAAGCAGCCTCATGAATTGGCTTGATTCTCTTTAATTTTTGATTAATGTCTTTTCGTTTTTTTTCCAGATCATAGTCAGATTGCAACCCAAGCCAAAATCCTTCGCTTGTACCAAAAGCTCGAGAAAATCTTAAATCCGTATCAGCTGTTATTGCACGATTACCATGAACAATTTCATTGATACGTCTTGGTGGAACATCAATATCATTGGCTAATTTATTTTGACTAATGCCCATTGGAATCAAGAATTCTTGTAAAAGAATTTCTCCCGGGTGAATATTTTTTAGTTTTGATTTAGACATTTGTGTATACCTCTAATGATAATCTTCAATGATGACATCCCTCGCATTGCCATCTGTCCATCTAAAGCAAATTCGCCATTGATCGTTAATCCTTATGCTATACTCACCAGTTCTGTCACCTTTCAAAGCTTCAAGCCTATTATTTGGCGGAATACGTAAATCATTTAATTGACGTGCGTTATTTAGCATCCTAAGTTTACGTCTGGCTATATTCTGAATATCTCTCGGAAGGCGCAGGGATATCTCACCTTCCCAGACCTTTTTTGTTTCTTTGCTTTTAAAATTAAGAATCATAAACTACTACTGTAATTATAACGCATGACGTTATATAACGCAATACGTTATATGGTAAATCATTATTATAATAAAATCAAATGAATATCAAAAACATTCAACTTTCCCTTTTTTTTAAATAAAAATTTGATGTTCAAATTTAGTAAGTACTTACCCTACATAAAATCATAGCAGATTGATTGTCATCAAATTCAATTCCTACATTCACTAACTCATTCTCAAAGTTTTGAACCTGATATCTGCAATCATCAATGTAATAATGACCTTGTGCCATGACATTACCACCATTATCTTTTTCGACAGCAGATAATACTTTGATGAAAGGTGGGGCGGTTGGTGGTACGGGAAATATTTGTGGTAATTGAACGGTGAGATAATTTTTTTGATTGGAGCTATTCGGATTAATGACTGACACTTCAGCTGGTGTACAAGTTTGTTCATAAGTTTGAACATCATAGTAACAATACTTGTAAGTGACTTCTACGTTAAATCGAGCGCTTTTGTTAAAAAACGTGACTTCAGCGACTGCGGCTTGTATACATAACATTGTTAAGAAAAACAGGGATAATCTTTTCATATCGATCGTCTCAAATTAAAGCTTTTATGATGCAAGAGAGCATAGATCCTAAGGAATAAAAAAACAAGGAACTATTTACATGTCACCTCTATCCACCATCACGATCACTCGCTACAATACCACGCTATGACAAATTCACATTTATTACATGCATTAAATGACGCACAGCGTAATGCGGTTTCGGCCCCGTTAGGGCATCAATTGGTATTGGCAGGCGCGGGGAGCGGTAAAACGCGTGTGTTAGTCCACCGTATTGCATGGTTGATTGAGGTAGAAAAACTGCACCCCTCGAACGTGTTAGCGGTGACTTTTACGAATAAAGCCGCACTTGAAATGCGTACGAGAATCGAAGATATTCTCGGTATTTCAGCCAAAAACATGTGGATCGGCACTTTTCACGGACTGGCGCATCGATTGTTGCGATTACATTTTCGCGAGGCAAATCTCCCAGAGGGATTTCAGATACTCGATAGCGATGATCAATTACGATTGATTCGTCGCATGATGCAATCCATGAATATTGATGAAGACCGTTTTCCGCCGAAACAAGCGCAATGGTTTATTAATCACAATAAAGATGAAGGTTTAGAACCCGACAATATTCCGGATTATAATGATCCCTCGACAAAAACTTATATTAGAACTTATCGCGCATACGCCGATGCTTG
>JABDEN010000077.1 GCA_013287025.1 Gammaproteobacteria bacterium
TTGATAGATACGCCATTAATTTACGTGTCAATCAACTGATTGATGAAACAAAAAAAATGTTATTAATTCCATTTTCCTCGTTACTAAATTTATTTCCAAAAATGATTCGTGATCTTGCGCGTGATCAAAGAAAAAATATTACCGTCGAAATTTTCGGAGATAGCATTGAAATTGATAAACGTATATTAGAAGAAATAAAAGAAACATTGATACATATTATTCGTAATTGTATTGATCATGGCATTGAAAAACCTGCAGAAAGACAAAAAAATAACAAACCGTCCGAAAGTATTTTAAAAATAAATATCACGCAACTTCGTGGAAATGAAGTAGAAATAATCATTTCAGATGACGGACGTGGTATTGATCAAGAGAAATTAAAGACAGTCGCTTTGCGACAAGGAATTTTTACAGCAGAAGAAATAAAAAATTTGAGTGAAGAAGAAACGTTGTCTTTGATATATCACTCTGGAATATCAACAAGCCCAGTATTAACCGATATATCAGGGCGAGGGCTTGGTATGGCGATAGTCAAAGATAAAATTGAAAAAATTGGAGGAAATATACAAATTCAATCCATTCCAATGCAAGGCACGACTTTTAAAATTACGTTACCTTTGACGATTGCAACCTATAAAGGAGTTTTATTACAAGTCTCCGATCAAGTATTTGTCTTGCCGACCGCCAATTTGGAAAAAGTATTGCGAATCCCTGCGAGTGACATTAAAACGGTAGAAAATAAAGAAACGATACTCATTAATAATAAAATTCTTGCCATTGTTAAATTAGAAGATATTTTAGAAATTCCAGCAAGTAAAGACATATTCATTGACAACCATTTTATTCAAGCCGTCATTATTAATGCATTGGGAAATAGATTAGTATTGAAAGTCGAGAATATTATCCAAGAACAAGAAATCATTATTAAAAATTTTTTAAAACCAATAAAACGCATACGCAATTTATCTGGTGCGACAATTTTGGGCTCTGGCAAAACGGTTCCCATTTTAAATGTTGAAGATTTAATTAAAAGTGCAATTAAAAAAAATTATCATGTTTTATCGACAACACAATTAAATCCAAGTTTCAAAAATACTATTTTACTGGTCGAAGATTCCATCACCACACGTGTATTCTTAAAAAATATATTAGAACTTGCGGGTTATCTCGTGGTTACTGCTGTAGATGGAATGGATGCTTTATTAATGCTAAGGTCACACAAAGTATCACTTATTATATCTGATATTGATATGCCAAATATGAACGGATTTGAATTAACAAAAAAAATTCGTAAGAATAAAAAATTTGAAAATGTCCCAGTGGTATTAATAACGGGCCGTGAATCAGAGCAAGATTACGAACAAGGTATTCAAGCAGGAGCCAATGCTTATATCTTAAAAAGCAATTTTGATAGCACTCAAATTTTGGAAGTTATTCGTCGATTAGTATAGAGGATGAATATGATTAAAGTCCTTATTGTTGATGATTCGCCAATTGTAGTTAAGGTCATTGCCTATACTTTAAAATCTGATCCAACTATTGAAGTTATCGGTTCTGTTGCGAATGGAATGGAAGCACTTTCTTTTATAAAGTTACACAAGCCGGATGTTATTACCATGGATTTAAATATGCCGAAAATGGACGGTATTACGGCGACAAAAGAAATTATGTCAAAAATGCCTATTCCCATTATTATCGTGACGGGAGGTGATAATGAAGAGGAAAATGCAAATTCTTTTAAAGCAATCCAAGCAGGCGCAGTTGCGGTCGTTGCAAAGCCAAATAATAAAGAACAATCACAAAAACTTATTGAAATGATTAAGCTCATGTCGGAAGTTAAAGTCGTAAAACAACATCTAAAACGTGATAAAGAAAAAGAAGTGAAATCCTACAAAACCATACCACTCAATCACATTAAAATCATTGTCATTGGTGTTTCGACGGGCGGACCCATGGTTTTGCAACAAATCTTACAGCAATTGAAACATGATCATTTTCCACCTATTGTTATTGTTCAACATATCTCTACGGGATTTATTCAATATATGGCGACTTGGCTTCATACCACCACGAAAATTCCTGTGACTATTGCATCCAATGGATTGAAATTAAAAAATGGTATGGTTTATCTTGCTCCTGATTTTTATCATATCGGAATTAATAGTCATTTAGTTATTACGTTGGAAAATACTAAAGTGAATGGAAGTAGAGACCAGCAGCCCTCGATTGCATTTTTATTTCGAACAGTTGCTAAAACATTTAAAAAGGAAGCAATGGGAATTCTATTAACAGGTATGGGTCAAGATGGTGCAAAGGAATTAAAAATTTTAAAAGAGGTTGGTGCTATTACTATTTCTCAAGATGAGTCATCTTGTATTGTTTATGGAATGCCGAAAGTTGCCAAAGAATTAGGCGCGGCAAAATATATATTATCCCCTGACGAAATTGCAAGTTTGATTAATAGGATTAATGAATGAAAACAAAAGAATCGATCATTGATTGGGATTATATCAATGCTATTTTTAATAATAATGTGGAAGAAATTCAAGAATTTCTACAAGATTATGAGAATATTTCAGAAGTAAAAATAAAACAACTTGAGCTCGCAATTCGAGAGAAAGATCAAAAAAAAGCAAAAGAAATTTTACATTTTTTAAAAGGGTCTTCAGGATTTATAAAAAAAATACATCATTATTGTCTTCACGCAGAAGACACCGTCAACCGAGCGGAATGGAACGACGTCGAATCCACTTATTTACAATTAAAGCATTCTTTTCAATTATTAAAAAAAGAAATTAAAAAAAATAATAATTAAGTATTCTGAAGTACTTTTACTTGCTGAAGGGCTTCAAAAATGATATCCGTATTTTCAGATTTTTTTCCACTCAACATACGACGCCACACTCGTCCTCCTCTTTGATCTTGAAAAATTCCTAGTAGATGTCGTGTGATATTAGAAAATTTAATATTTTTTTGCAGTTGTTCATCGATATAGGGAATAAATTTTTCAATAATGTCGAAGCGGGTCGGTGTCATGGATTGATGAAAAAACTTTTTTTCAACTTCTGCTAATAAATAAGGATTTGCATATACTTCACGACCTAGCATGACGCCATCTACATTTGGAAGATGTTGATGAATGTCGCCAATTGTTTTTATTCCACCGTTAATAACAATGGTTAAATGAGGGAAATCTTTTTTAATTTGTTCTACGACTTCATATCGTAACGGGGGGATTTCTCGATTTTCTTTAGGACTTAATCCATTTAGCCATGCTTTGCGTGCATGAATAATAAAAACTTCGCAACCAGCATTCCTGATTTTATTAATGAAATTCGAGAGATAAGGGTAGGAATCATGATGATCCACACCGATTCTGCATTTGATGGTCACTGGAATGCGGACGGCAGAAACCATCGCATGAATACAATCAGCGACCCGATCCGGATCTAGCATGAGGCAGGCCCCAAAATTGCCTGATTTCACTCTATCGCTTGGACAGCCTACATTGAGATTGATTTCATGAAATCCAACATCTTCACCCATTTTGGCGCATTCTCCGAGCTTGTGGGGATGATTCCCGCCAAGTTGCAATGCAAGAGGATATTCAAAAGGATCATGTGCAAGCAGTTTTTTTCTATCACCATGTTGTAAGGCTTGCATCGTAATCATTTCGGTGTAGAGGAGGCTATTTGATGAAATAAGCCTAAATAAATAACGTGCGTGACGATCGGTATAGCCCATCATGGGTGCAACGGAAAATAAGCGGTTTAATGTCATTCTCATCAGTCGTTACTTTACGTTTACGACGAGTGGTTCATAAGTATTTTTTTCAGGTAAATAATGAAATATTTGTCCCGATTTAATATCAAAAAACCATAAATGAATGGCGAGAGTCTTTTGATCGTTTTTTTCTTTAATCCAAGGAAAAGTCAAGCAATTTTGATACGATTGATTAATGGCGAGTTTTGCATAATCATCTAATTCAGCTAATTCAACATGGGGAGGTTTAATCACCGAAACCCAATTGGAAATAAAATCATTTTTGGTCTGATTATTCATTAAAGCTTGAATGCCACCGCATTGACTATGGCCTAACAAAATTAAATGTTTTACATTTAAAAATCGAATGCCAAACTCAAGTGCTGCACTGGTACCATGATGCGCTTCATCTCTTTCATAAGGCGGAACAATATTAGCAACATTACGGACAACAAATAAATCACCTGGATCACATTGTAATATTAAGGCTGGATCTACTCTGGAATCACAGCATGCAACGATCATTATTTTGGGTTTTTGTCCATAATCCGAAAGATATTGCATCACGGATTGATCGCCTAAAACGTATTTGTTTCTAAACGCTTCGTACCCATTCAATATTTTTGAGAGACTTTTTTCCACAGTTATTCCTGTTTTTATCATTCGAAGTTTTTCAATTTTACCGCTTATCCTTACGCTTGGAAAGTGTTGACTAATGCGCTCTTTTCTGTTGCGATAGCATCATTTAATGAAACACTACAGGGAAGTATTGTATGTTAAGGAATTTTTTAAATTTCTTTGTTGATATTTATCATTATGTTGTAAATAAAATCACGGAAAGAACGCGTGGGAATAGACCCGATAGTCAGGATGAAAAAAAAATAGAATCGATACATGATGAAAAAATTCCTGAAAAAAAACCTTCACGACGTGTTACCAATTTTAATAAAAATGTCACCGCAGCGTTAGAATTACCTATTGCAACTGAAAAGCTGACAGCGCTCCACACCGACCCTAATACATTATTTCACATGTGCAAAGATTTTATTAAGGAACATTCTGCGAGAAGGATGGATATTTATTTTTATTTGTTGATTGCAGTCTATAATACGCAATGCGTGATAAGGCAAGATAATACGATGTTGCAGCATGGAAAAGGAAGAAAATCTAAATCTCCCAATCGTGTTTCTTTGACGCATGCATGTCACAGTAATTTTTTTCCGAACCTTGTTGTCTCAGGAAATAATGCGACATCATTGAATGAAAATCTATTTGATCGTACGCATTTTATGGATACGATGAATATTACGAGTGAGCTACCCGTTTTTGTGAATCAATTAGATTCAATGCTCGAAGGAAAAATTCATCATCCTTCCATTTTACGAAAAAAAAGTTTGGATATTTTACGACTGGTGGCTAAGGGTACCATTGATCCTGTAGAGGGATTTCGTCAATTTTTATCAACTTTTAATACCACTTTAGATTTTTTTGGAAATGAGAAAAATATTAAAAAAACACATTATTTGGGTAAAAAATCAGGTCCTGATAAAACTATTAAATTAGAATTATTAAAGACGGTGAAAGCAGGTTCCTGCTGCGACAATGATGAAAAGTTCGATGATTTTGTTCATTTGCTGATTTACTAAAAAAGAGCTTAGATAAAAATAAAAAATCTAGCCATAAAAATCATTCATCGATTGAAAAACGTAAGCGAAAGAAGAGATGATTGAGCTTCATTAATATGAATCCTCTATAAAATAAAATCGAAAATTTCAATATTTTTATGGATTTTTTTCAAAAGCAATTATAAAATTTTATTATCATTATTAAAATATATCCCCATTTAAAGGAATTTTCATGGTTGAAAATCAAAATATAAATTTTTCCATCATTATTCCCACTTATAAAGAAGCAAAAAATATTCAAAATTTGGTGCAACGAATTGAAAGCATTCATTTTAAGCCAAGAGAATTCGAACTCATTATTGTTGACGATAATAGCAATGACGGCACGAAAGAAATTGTGGATCATTTACAAATACAAAATCCGTGGCTACGGTTAATTATTCGCAATAAAAACAAGTGTTTAAGTCAGTCCGTGATTGAAGGGCTGCAACAGGCTACTTTTCCCTTATGCGTCATTATGGATGCAGATTTAAGCCATCCTCCTGAAAAAATACCTGCATTATTAAAAGAATTGCAAAAACCTGATATTGATCTTGTCATCGGATCACGCTATACGACGGGCGGTAGTTTTGATAAAAATTGGCCTTATCTACGCAAATGGATCTCGCATTTAGCTGCTATCTTGCCCAGATTACTCATTTCAACGAAAGTGAAAGATCCCTTATCTGGTTTTATAGCAATCAAAAAATCGACTTTTTCGCAAGGTATCCCTCTCAATCCTATTGGATGGAAAATAGGATTGGAAATGATGATTAAATATCAATGTAAAAATATT
>JABDEN010000078.1 GCA_013287025.1 Gammaproteobacteria bacterium
TTGAGGATTTATGGCCTTTTAACGAAGAAATGGTCGCGATGGCAATTCATCACAGCCACATTCCAATCATTAGCGGTGTGGGCCATGAAATTGATTTTACGATTGCCGATTTTGTTGCAGATGTCCGCGCACCCACGCCATCGGCTGCCGCTGAAATGGTGTCACCAGATGCTTCAGAATTATCGACTTATTTATCCGAAACCAATCAATATCTTGTTAGACTTTTAAATCAACAATGCTTACGATTACGTGAAAAAATCTCGTGGTTAGAGAAACATTTGTTTAACCAACACCCCAAACGCCGTCTGCAAAATATCATGCAACAATTAGATTTGTATGAAGCAACATTGATACGTTTACAATTGCATCTCTGGCAAACCTTACAGAAAAAAGTGCATCTTCGTTATTTACAATTATTGGAATGTAAGCCCCTCCCTCAAATTCATCATTTGCAGCATGAATTAAAATTTAAGAAAAATTCCCTGGAAAAACATCTTAGCCTCTTACTTCAAAAATCGCATGATCAATTTATCCATTTCACCTCCAAATTAAATGCATTAAATCCGCTTGCCACCATAGCGCGTGGATTTGCGATCGCAACACTTCCCGATAAAACCATTTTACGAAGCAAAACCCAGGTGAAAAAAGGTGATGAAATAGATGTGAAATTATCAGATGGCACTATTCATTGCGAAGTCAAATGATTGATTAATCAGCAAAATACCCAGTGCACAAAAAAATATTAATTGCACTATAGTTAGTCTTTTTTTATACTACGTCATTGCGAATCTGCTTTCAGAGCGCCTGGGCGGGTTATTGTAATGAAGGCTCGTCATTGCGAGCCCAATTCTTTTTATTGGGCGTGGCAATCCAAGTGGCTTTTTGGATTACCGCACCGTCAAATAATCAACATAAAAAAGAGAGGACTCATGTTTCGTAAACTGCCTATTGTACTGATTGTCCTTATATTAACTTTAGTACTTATTACCCCCTTTCTTTCTTACGAAACAAAACAAATTCTTTACGCCATCAGTTTAACTGTCAAATCTGGAATATTAATGATATTGCCAATCATTATATTTAGTTTGCTATTTGCGACGATGGTAAATCTCTCTAAAAATGCGAGCTCTATTATTTTCTTAATTTTAGCATGTGTATGTTGCTCGAATTTTATATCTACTTTTTTAAGTCATTACGTAGGTGGTTGGGTTTATGATTTTAATTTTTCTTTAATTTCTCCCCATGAATCAACATCATTAAACCCTGCTTGGCATTTTGAATTTCCTAAATTTATTGCTAACGATAAAGCTATGTTCTTAGGTATTTTTTTGGGAAGTATATTAAGTCGATTCAAGATAAATATGGCCCAAAAAATTGCAAAACATCTAGATTGGTTAACCTCAAAAATTTTACAAGGTTTTATTATTTTGATTATTTTGTTTGTTTCGGGTTTTGTGGTCAAAATGCAATACGATGGCACCATACAAACCATTTTTCATGATTATAAAATGATTTTTCTTGTCATATTTACCGCACAATTTGGCTATCTGCTATTGGCTTATGCTGCATTAAATTATTTTAAACCACGCGACTTTTTCAATAATATTAAAAATATGTTACCTGCAGCCCTTGCGGGTTTTAGCACGATGTCTAGTGCATCGGTTATGCCTTTAACTATTGTCGGTGCTGAAATGAATGCAACACAAAAACCATTGGTTCGTTCGATTATTCCCGCAACTGTAAATATTCATTTAGTTGGAGATTGTTTTGCGATTCCGATTTTTGCCTTTGCGGTTATGAAAAGTTTTGGCATGCCCATGCCTTCTTTAATAGCTTATCTTACATTTACCTTTTATTTTATTGTCGCGAAATTTTCAGTCGCAGCTATCCCTGGCGGTGGCATTATTGTGATGTTACCTATTCTTGAAACGTATCTTGGATTTAACGGTGAAATGCTTTCGCTCATGACTGCACTTTATATTTTATTCGATCCAGTGATTACGAGCGCGAATGTGATGGGGAATGGCATGTTTGCAAAACTCATTGATCGATTAACGACGGTTTCATGGGGTAAAAAGATCTTACTGCCATCGATTAATTAAAGCATCAATATTATATGTCGGGTAAATTCAACGTCCCCTTTGTAAAGGCATTGTTGCACAGTTAGAGGCTTTGTCATCCTGAACGAAGTGAAGGATCAGTTTACGTCAATATTATGGTGAAGAATTAAACCGATCCTTCACTTCGTTCAGGATAACCTACTACATAACAAAGCCTTTTCAAAGAGGGTTAGATTTATCTATGATTTTTTAGATTTGACCTTAACTTTCTTTTTAAAAGATTTAATGATTTTTTGGTAAAGGGCAGCTTCGGCGGCGGCAACTTTTGCCTTAGCCTCTTTTGTTTTTTTGTTTAACTTCTTTTGATTAGCACTTATTAAATGATCTACTTTTTTCAAAGCAGCGCGTAATTTCATACGCGATGCTTTTTCCTTACGACG
Source organism: Gammaproteobacteria bacterium (assembly GCA_013287025.1). The sequence continues at coordinate 2,501 of JABDEN010000078.1, forward strand.
TAAAACGATGAGTTGGTGTTTTAAGCGTTTTACTATTTTTTTTTGATTTTTCATCACTACCATGGACATCCTTACCCTGGTGTTTAGAAAATACCAATAACTTTTCACACGTTGAAGCGTGTGACTTGCTAATTACGCGTTAGCGTATTCTTCCTGGCCTTTTAACATCTGAAGTTCGCCAACAACGATTGGTTCATTGGATGATTCTAAGGAATCCATTAAAGCTAACAAACCTTGCAATTTTTTCGTGTATGTTGCTTTATCGGCTTTTAATGACGCGTTTTCTTGACGCACAACGGTTAATTCTTTACGTAATGCTTCGAGTTCCGTCAACAAAATCATTACTTTTTCTTCAAGCTTTTGCAAAAAACTGTCTGTCATATGAGTTACCTCTTCCTTTAGTCAAATGATCCATAAAAAAATATTTTGCTATCATAATATAATTTTTTTTTAAATGATACATAAAATTACTCTCCCCATGAAAGAAAGACTGTGAATCAGTGCACAATAACGATATGATACCTTCCAGAAAAAAGCTTGGAGATATAGGAATGTTTAAAGGCAGTATGGTAGCACTGGTCACCCCAATGCATGCTAATGGCTCCGTTGATAAAAAATCATTTCATGATTTAATAGAATGGCATATCGCATCAAAAACCGCTGCATTGATTATTGCCGGCACAACCGGTGAATCAGCAACACTTACCACCAAAGAACAATTAGGCCTTATCCAAGATGCCGTCCATATTTCGGGAAAGCGCATTCCTATCATTGCAGGTACCGGCAGCAACTGTACCCAACATGCGATAGAATTGACGGAGCTCGCCGAAAAAAATGGCGCTGATGCAGCGCTTATTGTCACGCCTTATTACAATAAACCACCACAAAATGGACTTTTCGAACATTATAAAGCCATTGCAGAAAAAACCACTTTACCGATTATTTTATACAATGTCCCAGGAAGAACTGCCTGTGATATGTTGACCGAAACAGTGGTACGACTCACAAAAATTCCTTCTATCATTGGCATTAAAGAAGCGACTGGCAAAGTTGAACGTACGATAGAAATTTTGGCTAATGCCCCGAAAGGCTTTTTGGTATATTCCGGTGACGATGCTGTCAATTTCGATTTAATGAAAAATGGTGCGACCGGCGTAATTTCCGTGACAGGGAATATTGTACCGCGTAAAATGCACGATTTCTGCGAGGCGGCGTTATCGAAAGATTGGACGCTTGCAGAAAAAATACACCATGCACTTTTACCATTACATAAAGGACTTTTTGTCGAAGCGAATCCTATTCCAGTCAAATGGGCGCTTTATGAAATGGGAAAAATCGAAGAAGGCATACGTTTACCGCTTGTCACGTTAAACAGAACATTTCATGCGGAATTAAGACAAATTTTACAAAATGATGATGCATTAATAAATAGTTAAGGTTGATATGAAGTATAAAAATATTCTGATCATTTTTCTCGTGGCTTTTTTATCCAGTTGCGCACGAATTTATGGCGAGCGTGGCCTGATTCCTAATCGAGATACCGATTATCTACGAGCGAGAAGTATTGCACCGCTAAAAATCCCCCCCGGCTACTCCTCGAATACCATTCGCACAGAGTATCCTATTTCTGAAGGCAGTTACCCTGGCAATATCAAGCCCGACCTCATTCCACCAGGGTTAAATCGCTAGCTAATATTATTGGATTTGGGCATAATTGTCCGCTCTAAAAGGAGAGGTACCGAAGTGGCCATAACGGCACCGACTCGAAATCGGATGGGGGATGTGAGTCCCCACGTGGGTTCGAATCCCACCCTCTCCGCCAGATGATGTTCTTAACTTATTGTTTAAATCTATATTTTAATTTTAGAAGTTTTTTAAGGATACCCGCTGGGATACCCCTTAAACACACTTACCCTCTTGATTAACATAACAATCTAACAATTGTGCTTTCACTATATTGTTAGATGCTATATCTAGTAGTTGATCAACTGAAAGCTTAAGTTCTTTAAGTACCTCCGTTTGATCAATAATTTTTTGATGTAACGTTTCATAAAATTCCACATAATCTATTTCTTTTTGATTTTCCATATCATCAATCCTTTTTAAGCTATCTTTCTTCATTCAAACGAATAACACTATTATTTTTACAGCAGTAATCACGATTTTTAGACAGTCAGCTAAGAAAGCAAAACTTTTTCATTTCCCAAGATCCATATCTCGATTTTCCTGCTCAATAAAGCTGATCAACTCTTTTTCTGTTGGGAGAATCGTTTTATATTTTGAAGCAAACAATTGCTTGCTTTCTTTGAGCACGGAATACTTAACCATAGCCTCATCTTTATCTGAACAAAGAATAATACCCAATGTTGGATTATCTCCCTCTCCCCGTTTTAATTCATCGAACATGCGCACGTACATGTCCATTTGCCCAATGTCTTGATGTGTTAATTTTTCCGTTTTTAAATCAACAATTACGAAGCATTTTAAAAGATAATTATAAAACACTAGATCAACGTAAAAATGAGAAGTTTCCGTACTCACCCGCATTTGTCGCGCAATGAAAGAAAATCCTTTACCCAATTCCAGTAAAAACTTTTGCAAGTCACTAATTATACTTTTCTCTAAAACTGATTCTTTCCCTGTTAAATCTTCCGGTACATCTAAAAATTCTAGAACATAAGGATCTTTGATAAATTCCGTAGGATGTTGTGTATTCTCTAACATCCCCGGTTTACTTTGAGAAGAAAGCAACCGCCGGTAATAACCACTTTTGATATTGCGCTCTAAAAGACGTACACTCCAATTTTGTGAGCTTGCTTCTTGTATATAATAATGACGCTCTTTTTCATTATCTAAGCGCATAATCAATCGGAAATGTGACCAACTTAAATTCTCTACACGCTGCGTAGAGAATTGCTCAAAATCAGAAAAAATCAGATAAAATTGTTTAAAATTCCATAGGTTAGCTACTGAAAATCCCTTTCCAAAACAATCGGTTAAATAACGCGATAAATTAACAATCAGATACTCACCATACTCCGCACGCGTCTTGCCTTGCTGTTCTTGCTCGACAATGCGTTTTCCTATTTGCCAATATGTTTTAACCATTACCGTATTCACTGAACGATAGGCCGTCTCACGACCTACACGAAGTAAGTCTCGAATATCTGCAAAAAATTGTTGTTCAATCTTAAGTGTTTTTTTAGAAGTCATAACGCAATTCCACCGACAGTGTTTAAATTAATTAAAAATAATTCGTTATTCATGTTTATTAAGCAGTTTTCTGTTTATTAATTTGATATACATTCGATCCACTACAACAATAAACACCCCACGCATCCATCAATACACGTCGTCTCTCAAACAAATCACTGCGCTGATAAGCAGCCTCTGTTTTATTTTGATTAACATGTGCTAATGCAAGCTCAAGTACAGCACTAGGTGTGGATGTCGTTTCTGCACCCCAAATTCTAAAAGAAGAACGAAACCCATGTACCGTACAATTAGATGCGATGGCATGTAGTGTTTTATTGATCGTGACATCCGATATCAAACCGCCGCGCTCACCTTGAAATACCAATTCAGCATTTGGAGGCTGTAGTTCACGCATGGTTTGCAATATTCCAATAGCTTCATCACACAAAGGTACCGCATGTTCACGCTCAGCTTTCATGCGAGCTGCAGGAATTCTCCATACTTTATTCTCAAAATCGATTTCA
>JABDEN010000079.1 GCA_013287025.1 Gammaproteobacteria bacterium
TTTTGATATTGGTGGGAATAAACTCCGATTAATTGCAAGCATTCACTTTAATCGTCAAAAAATTTATATTAGACATATTCTTACTCATAAAGAATATGATGAAGATAAATGGAGGAGTTAAAAATGAGAGCAGCGAAAATAAACAGCACCATCAAAAGCACCATTCAATATTGGAAACATATCTCGCATGATATACATGAGCCGTGCAATACCGATGATTATCATAAACTCTCAATAATCCTTGATAAGCTGCTAGATATTGTTGGCGAAGATGAAAAACATGAACTAATAGGACTTGTTGATGTTATTAGTCATATGATTACTATGTTTGATGAGCGTGAGAATTATCAAATTAAAGGCCTGTCTGGTATTAAAGCATTAAAATTCCTTATGGCAGAACACCATCTTAATCAGTCAAATTTACCTGAAATTGGCAGCCAAGGAGTAGTTTCTGAAGTTTTACGAGGTAAACGAAAGCTCAATGTAACCCAAATTAAACAACTTTCAAAAAGATTCCATGTTTCGCCCAATACTTTTATTGATTAGCAATATGGGTTCTGTTGCAAATTTAAAAAATTTGAAATACTCCTCGTCATCAATGCCATAAATGACGAGGATTTCTCCCACCGGCTTGTCTGCGGGACGATGGTAGGTGAATCACAAGGTCAGCGTTTTGATAGGCTCTTTTTCTGCGTGTTGCGTAGACGCTTTATGAGTGCCATAAATACCAAAACTTGTCACACCACTCGGCTGTAATTCTGTAGTTAATTCCGGTTTTTTATTTAATTCAGAAAATAATCCCTTTGCGATGACATCACAAATGGCAGCGATACTGAATTTTTGTGCTCCTGGTCCGCAAAGAAAAATATTATCTTTAGGAATATACTTTGACAGAATATTCCTGCCAATTTTACATTGTCAATACTCGGCATTAGATCCACAATTTCGACATTTAGGTATTGCAAGTTTAACCGCTTTTCGCCTGGCTTTTGCTTTGCAACAAATTCTTCCTCACTCGGTATCATTTTATTTTAATGCTATTAGTCCGAAAAGTTGGCTGCTGCATTTGATATGAAATTTAAAATAAATAATCATGCGCATTACCACACGCAAAATTTTGTTTCTAGTGAAACACAGAAACAACGATTGAGGTTTATGCAGGAAATAACATCCCATTCACCAGGGAATAAACATTCTTTTGCGTCCTATCTTGTGACGGCACCTCAACAGATGAAATGTTTATTTTTATTGACGGAAGGTCAATCTGCCAAACAAATTGCTGCAAAACTTAATTTATCGATACGAACGGTTGAGAATTACTTGGCGCATTTAAGAAAACATTTTAATTGCAGAAGTAGTAAGGAACTGATCGCAAAGTATTATCTTCTATTTTTAAATTAAAAATATGATTCGCGACATCATCAAGTGATTGCGAACGGTGAAGCCGTCCGCAATTTTTTAATGTTTATGTTTATGTTTGTGATGATGGTGGTGATGATGTCCTTTATGATGATGTCTGTGATAATGTTTCGAGTGTTTATAATGTTTATGGTTATAGTGATGATGGTGGTGATAGTAGTGGTGTTTCGAATGGGATGGATGCGTATTAATATTGAGGGATGCGGCATTACTAATTAAAGGCAAGCTCAAGAAAATAATAAGCAATATTTTAATTAGTGTTTTCATATTATTATCCTCCATGACAAGATTATTTTTAATAATTGTATCTTATAACAAAGGTTGTTATAGGGTTATTATACCAGAACTCACTCTGTTGAAATTCTCTTCTGATCTATTTTTGTCAGTTTCAGTATAAATGCTAAAGTTTTTCTCATGAATCATGATAAGTACTTCTTTTTAAATAAATATTGATATCTCTGGATACAAAAAATCCTTTATGGACGATTTTTTCTACATGAATGGGAGTAAAATAGAACTATAATCAAAAAAAAGGTGGCTTTATGAATAAACGCATCCTGCCAATTTTTTTAGCTACGATTATTTTTATTATTTTCTCGCATCAAGTGTGGTCGTATGGGTCAACTGACAGTAAAAAATCTACACATCATTACAGTAGGAAGAGTTCAGGAGTTCCGAGCCAAGTAAATTATGGTGAAAAGGTGATTATCATCAATCCTAGAGTTCATACCTGGGCTGCTTACAATAGTGCTGGTAAGTTATTACGATCCGGTCTTGCAACGGCGGGGTCGGGATGGTGTCCTGACATTAGACGGAGCTGCAGAACGAGGTCTGGTTCATTTCGTATTTATTCATTAGGCAGCAGCGCTTGCGTTTCTACTCGTTATCCTGTCGGTCGAGGTGGCGCACCGATGCCATATTGTATGTTTTTCAATGGCAATCAAGGGATACATGGTTCGTATGAAGTTGTACATGGCAACATAAGTCACGGATGTGTACGTGTTCATGTCGATGATGCTGCATGGATTCGTTTTCATTTTGCGAATGTAGGGACGAAGGTCGTTGTGTTAAGTTATTAACTTAAAATGTTGATATGGATGTACAATATTTTATATGAACGCTATCAAAGGGAATGCAAAAACATGAAATGGACGCATCATGTAATTTTATTCGTACTTCTTTGTATCTTTGGATCATCCTGTTATGCCGCGTTTAAAGCAGAAGTCAAAACCGTCAATGTCGGTGACATTAAGATGGCATATTATGTGAGGGGGCAAGGAAAACCATTAATCATGATCAATGGTTTTATTTCAACAATGAGCTTATGGGATCCTGCATTATTAGATGAACTTGCAAAACATCATCAACTGATTCTATTTGATAATCGCGGTGTTGGTTTATCAACGGACACCGAAAAAAACAATACGACGATTCCCCAAATGGCAGATGACGTGGCTGGCTTAATTAAAAAATTAGGTTACGAAAAAGTCGACGTTTTAGCCTGGTCAATGGGCGCACGTATTGGCCAACAATTATTGATTAGACATCCTGAGTTAGTGGAAAAAGCCATATTATGCAGCGCAAGTCCAGGTGGCAAGCATACTGATAAAACGGCTGAAAGTGTTGAAAACAAATTAAATAACCCAAATATCCCCGATATGGAAAAAATTGGACTCGTTTTTACGAATGACGAAAAAGGGAAACTCGCCGCTAAAAATTGCCTCGCGAGATTAAAATCAGCGGTGGCTTCAGGGATGATTCCAAATGATTTCAAGGTAAGCAAAGAAACCATGATGCGTCAAAATCATGCGCGGACAATACTGTGGAATAACGATAATGAAAATTTTAATGCACTCAAAAATATTAAAAATCCTGTGTTATTAACGGATGGCCGATATGACATCATTGATTTACCAAAAAATTCACTCATTATCGCTAATCAAATACCTTACGCATGGTTAGCTTTTTTAGACGGAGGACATGCATTTTTGTTTCAGGAATATAAGTCATTTGCCGATTTAGTGGATGTATTCTTGGCACAATAAAGTAGCTAAAACATTACAGAAAATCCACCGCCAACATAATGATTAAATCCATTGAGATTGCCACTGATTCTCTGTCCAATCTCTAAGTCGACTGTCATCTTAGGAGTCAAGAGATATATCACTCCGGCATCACTATTAAAACCGCTTCCCTCGCTAGGCCCTGTTTTGCTTTGACCATAGATTTCTCCATAAAGTAGAAGTTTTTCCGTGGCAGAGTAGCTTAATACAAGATCAGGATTAATACTCGTAAAGCGTCCGCCGCCGTTAAGAGAAGATTCAGTTTCTGATGTCACGCCTAGCATAAATGATAGGCCAAACAAGGGATTAAAAGTGTAATTAACAATGCCATTAAACGCAGCCCCAGTCCCTTTGCTGCCATAGGCTTCGCTACCACTGGGAAGCGTGATGAGTGCTTCGACCGTACCTAGCCACGTTTGTGTATAACCAATTTCATGTTTAAGACCGACTGTCGTGGCTGTTAATCCTGAACCGGAATTCTTTGATTGATGAATATAATTTGGCAATAAAACAGTAAATTCATTGTTGGCGGGTAATCCGAGACGAAATTGTGCTTGGGGAAAATTTTGTTGAACACCTCCAGAATGCGTGAGTTTTTGATATTGATAGCCCGCTTCAATCACCACATCTTTTAAAGGCACCACACACGCACTATCAGAAACAGTAGGCCTATTCACTATGTTAAGAAGCATTGACGCGCCACCACAAGGGTTAGTCACGGTATCTGCAAAAATATTGACGTTACATCCGACGCTTAAAGCAAATACCCAACATAGTTTCCATACATTGATTCGAGCCATGTTATTCCATAATATGAAAATGAAATAAAGTGATGATAATATCATACTTTAGTTATGTCATAGTGTGCTGTTGAGATTAAGGATATTAATGAAAAAAAAACATGTAAATCGAATTTTATTTTTATTCTTATCAATTATAGAATGTAATTGCTTTGCTTTGTCACAAGATGAAAAAGTATGGTTAGGAATTAATGCAAAGCAAACGCTTACTGAAAATTGGTCTACTTATATTTTTTCTCAGATGAGATTCAAAAGTCAGTCTGAGTTATGGCAAGTGGGTTTAATAGAAGGAGCTATTGGTTATCATTTTATTAAAAATCAAAGTTTTTGGGTTGGATATCGATGGTCTGGTATTAATCCTTTTGATGGATTTTATGAAGAAAATAGATTTTTTCAGCAATTTATTAATGCATTGAACATAGAGACTTCTCATCAATTGGTGTTACGTTCTAGATTAGAGGAAATTAGGCGTGGAAACGATAGTCAAATCTCCGTGCGCCTCCGAGAACGACTTTCATTGCAAATAGAAAATGCATCACCAAGTAATAATTTAAAACCTTATTTTTACGATGAAATATTTTTTCAATTACATGCGACTGTATACACGACAGAAAATTTATTTGATCAAAATCGTATATTCATCGGTTTTAACTTATTTACTTCCAATAAAACATGGTGGGAAATTGGCTACCTCAACCAGTTTCAAATGAAAACGCCAGGAGAAAGTCAAAATAAAATGAGCCACATCGTTTCTTTCACGTATAATCTTTCCTGATTTTCACTCAGCGATAGGGCCTTGCACTTTCAAAAATGGTGGTTTCGCGAGCCAAATCACAGCCAATAACCCGATATCCAAAAAATATCCAACTTTACGATTTGTGTGTATTCATAAGATGCAATATCTTTGATTTAGTTTTTAACTGATTATAGGTTAAAATGGATATTATTATGCTAGGAGAAATAGTTGTGACTATTTATAACAGCATTAAAAATATATTATTAATGTTGATGATACTATATTCTGCACAAATTTTTTCAGAAACGGTGTCTGTCGACTTACCTTCTCAAACCGAAACTTCAAAAACAACCGCAACTAATACGACTGCACCCTCTTCCGCAAGCAACACTACGACACCGCCATTATCAGCAAGTAGCGGAACAACACCTGCAACAGCACCAAGCACTACGCCAACAGCAAAAACTACTTTGATCGGGAAATGAAATGGAGCGTTTCTCTTCTTGATAAATTCGAATACGATCTTCGAGTGCGGTATTATAAACACGCTGATGAAATGCAAGTAACTCCAACATGCGTTCCGCCTGTTGTGTATTCGGATAAAGTCTGTATGTTACTTTACGATTAACCATCCAGGAATTATACTTAGTTATTATGAAAAAACAAGAACTTAAACAATTATATCATTGTACTTTTAATCTTAACTATCACTTAGTTATTGTGACAAAATATCGCCGAAAATGCATCACTTCTGCAATGCTTGCTCGACTGAAATTGATTTGTAAAGATCTAACAAAAAAATGGGAATGTGAATTGCTAGAATTTAACGGGGAAGCAGACCATCTTCATTTATTGCTTTCTTTAAATCCTAAAGTGACACCTTCTATTTTTGTTAATAATCTCAAAACTGTCACATCAAGACTGATTCGAAAAGAATTTTCGGAACAATTACAAAAAGTATATTGGAAAAAACCCATCTTTTGGAGCAGAACTTACTGCCTTTTAACTTGTGGCGGCGCACCGCTTTCTGTTATTTAAAGGCCA
>JABDEN010000080.1 GCA_013287025.1 Gammaproteobacteria bacterium
CCGCAATAATATTGGTGGCATTGGAGAAAATATCGAGAATTTTAAGATTTTTGAGTTTAACAATTAATTGAAATGCGCGGGAATAAAGGAAATCCCCGACCAAAACACTTGCCTCGTTACCCCATAGCGTATTGGCAGTCTCATGACCCCGTCGCATGCTGGAATTATCAACGACATCATCGTGTAGTAAGGTCGCGGTATGGATGAGCTCAATCGCGGTGGCTAGTTCAATATGTTGTTTTTGTTGATGCGCTAAGGCATTGGCTGTCAGTAGGACAAGGAGAGGGCGAATGCGTTTTCCGCCGCATTTTAGGATATATTCGACCACTTGATTAATGAAAGGAATATCAGACTTGAGTGCTTCGCAAATAAAATGATCAGTTGACTCTAGGTCAGTTTGCACCAACGAGCGTATGGATTGAAGCGGCATGGGCGATTTCTCAAATATTATCAGAGCTTTCGCATGCTAGTTTGGAGAGTGGCTTTTTGTCAAGTAATTACATAGAGCCCACTTGCACTCACTCTTAAGAGTATCTATAATGCCTGTCCTTTCAGGTGAGAAAAAAAGCGTTTTTGGAGTACGAAATAATGTATGCAGTAATTACCAGCGGTGGTAGACAATATCGTGTAATGGAAGGGCAAACTTTAAAATTAGAAAAATTAGATGCTGAAATCGGCTCGAAAGTCAGTTTTGACAGCGTATTAATGGTTTCAAATGGCGAAAATATCCAATTAGGACAACCATTTGTTTCCGGTTGTAAGGTTGCTGCATCCGTGGTTGGCCAAGGTCGACACAAAAAGATTCATATCATGAAATTTAGACGCCGCAAACATCATCAAAAACAAATGGGTCATCGGCAGTATTTCACCGAAGTGAAAATTGAGAAAATTAATCTTTAAGGGGATTTTGCAATGGCACATAAAAAAGCGGGTGGTAGTACGAGAAACGGTCGTGACTCAAACCCAAAATATTTAGGTGTAAAACGTTACGGTGGTCAAGTTGTCAATGCAGGCGAAATTATCGTTCGCCAACGCGGTACGCAATTCCATCCTGGCCGACATGTTGGCATTGGTCGTGATCATACGCTTTATGCATTAGTGGCAGGCAAGGTCGTTTTTGGTCGAAAAGGCGTAATGCACAAGCGCTCCGTTGCGATTGAACCCATTGCGACTGATGTGACCGAAACCGCAGCGTAAAGCCACGTTTTAGCGTCAAATCCCTCATTTAACATAACCCTCCTTTACGCTCGCGCGGGGAGGGGAGTAATCCTATGAAATTCATCGATGAAGCAAAAATTCGCGTCGAAGCTGGTAATGGCGGGAATGGATGCTGTAGTTTTCTCCGTTTAAAATTTATGCCGAATGGCGGTCCTGATGGAGGCGATGGCGGTGATGGTGGCAGTGTCATTATTACAGCCGATGAAGGCATTAATACGCTGGTGGATTACCGATATGCCAGAATTCATCGTGCGGAGCATGGGGAAAAGGGCGGGACCCGTAATTGCTCAGGCAAAGCCGGCAACGATCTGATGCTTCGCGTACCTGTCGGCACGATGATTTATGATGAAGATACGGATGAACTCATTGCGGATTTAACGGAAAATGGGCAAAAAGCCAATGTGGCGAAAGGTGGAGACCACGGCATCGGCAATACTCGCTTCAAAAGCAGCGTAAATCGATCGCCACGACGCACGATCCCGGGCTCACCGGGGGAAAAGCGCAATCTCAGGCTTGAGCTCAAAGTATTGGCGGATGTAGGCTTAGTCGGCATGCCCAATGCGGGAAAATCGACATTAATTCATGCCGTGTCAGCGGCAAGGCCCAAAGTTGCAGATTACCCCTTCACCACACTTTACCCTAATTTAGGGGTGGTGAGAGTGTCGGCGCACCGAAGCTTCGTCATGGCCGATATTCCCGGTTTAATTGAAGGTGCCGCGGAAGGTGCGGGTCTTGGGATTCAATTTTTAAAACATGTCTCTCGCACGCTGTTATTGCTGCATGTGGTGGATATTTTCCCTCCTGATGGTAGCGATCCCGTTGTCCATATCGAAGCTATCGAAAATGAATTAAAGAAGTTTAATATCGATCTTTATGAAAAAGAACGATGGTTGGTATTGAATAAAATCGATTTATTTCCAGCGGATGAGGCCGACGCTCGAGCGGATGATATCGTGAAAAGATTGGGTTGGAAGGGAAAAGTATTCAAAATTTCTGCTTTGAGTCGCGCGGGGACTGAAAAGTTGGCGCAGGCGGCGATGGGTTATTTAGAAAAAGATGATAATAAGTAAATCATGTAAAAGATAATAAAGTCGCGGCTTTCGGATTCTAAACAGATACTAGGTAATTCAGGTTCATTTATGTCGCCATGAATTTTTATATCGACAGACCCACGCAAATCTTTAATTGTTTTCATCATGTCTCTTTATATTAAAGTGATAATTCTAGTCAGAGTGCCAATACCTGCTTCAATCCATCATCAATGAGACAGATTTCGTGTGAAGAAAGTTCTCCTTCAAAACGAAGGAACCGCTTTTTATCTAATGCGCGAAGTTGATCTAGCACCGCGCAAGCATTTGAATTATTAAAATAAATTTTAATGCTTAATGGAGGTTTTTCTGGTGCTTTCGTGGAAAGTGGTACTGCGATGACGGTGCTACGCGCCTGATTGATCGGGGTAGCACCGACTAATATCCAGGGACGTGTTTTCTTTTGCTCACTTCCCTGTACACTATGTTCTTCTATTAAATAAACTTCGCCTTTTTGAAACTTAAAAACATTTTTAGACATCTTCTAAGCCATCCCCGCCAAATTCGTTATCCCAAGTAGTCATTTCTTCCTTCAGGCTTTTGCTATTTTCAAGTTCCTTCGCAGAGATATAAAGATGTTGTTCTCGTGATTTAATTTCTTTTTCCAAAAGGCTTGCTAAAACTTTACTTCGTTCTCTCACGGGAATGACAGCCTTCATTCTTATAATCAATTTATCGGGAAAAGAAAACATGACTTTTGACATATTTTGCCCCTTTTCTTGCAGTTATATATATTATAGATTATATATTATAGATTATATAAAGTCAATATTTAACCACATGAAAATACTGAAATTATAGATTAAAGTGGTATGCCAGCAATAAAACCTTGCTGGCATGACAGGAAGGATTAAGCAGCTTTAGCGCTCAATTTTTTTAAGTGTGAGCTAATGCGGCTTTTATGACGAGCGGCTTTGTTTTTGTGTAATAAACCTTTGCTAGCCATACGATCAATCACAGGCTGAGCGGCTTTGAAGCATTCTTCTGCGAGTTTGAGGTCTTTCGCTTCAATCGCATTGTAAACTTTTTTAACATAAGTACGCACCATGGAGCGTAAGCTCGCGTTGTGCTGACGGTGTTTTTCTGACTGGCGGGCGCGTTTTTTCGCGGATGCAATATTAGCCAAGGGATTCCTCCAAAAATCATCAATTAAAACGAAAGGGAGGTAATATGCCTGGGTTTCTGGATATTGTCAATTTAAAAACCTCTCCGGATCGGGGAGTAGTAAGCACCCTCACCCCTACCCCTCTCCCACGAGTGGGCGAGGGGAATTTTTTCTCCGCCTCCGCGCTTTTTACGCCTGAGATATATCATGTTGCTTGGCTGCGTCATAAATTGAAAAAAACAACTCGTTTAGAAAAACTAAACTCGTTATTTTTTTAAATTTATGGACTTACCAATCAAAATGATATATCTCAGGCGTAAAAAGTGCGGAGGCGGTTAAAAGAAGTCCTGCAAAAGATCCGGTTATTGCAAGAGAAGTACTTTCCTGTATCATGATGACATTTGAAACAATGGATAGTAGCAGCATGAGCAAAGCCCTCGTAAAATCGACTGGTGTTGTGTCCGGCTTGACGCTAGTTTCTCGTATTTTTGGATTTGCGAGAGACATGGTGACTGCTCAGTTTTTTGGGGCGACGGCAGCCTTCGATGCCTTCCTCGTGGCTTTTAAAATCCCAAATTTTATGCGTCGTCTATTTGCGGAAGGATCGTTTTCGCAAGCATTTGTGCCTGTTTTATCAGAATATCAAAAACAAAAAAATCCCGATGAAATCAAAAACTTTGTCAGCGCAATGGCGGGGACACTCGGTTTTGTGTTGCTATGCGTCACCATTGCAGGGATGGTGTTATCGCCCTGGATTGTGAGGGTCTTTGCCGCAGGTTTTGCGACAGATGATCCACGCTATTCCCTCGCGGTGACGATGTTACGAATCACTTTTCCCTATTTAATGCTCATTTCTTTGACGGCTTTTTCAGGTGCGATCTTAAATACCTATAGTCGATTTTGGGTGGCTGCGATGACTCCCATATTTTTGAGTATTTGCATGATTACCGCTGCCATTTGGGTTTCTCCGCACTTTCATACGCCCATTATTATTTTAGCTTGGGCAGTTTCTATTGCGGGCATGGTGCAATTATTATTTCAGTGGCCTTTTTTAAAAAAGTTAGGGGTTTTGCAAAAACCACGAATTAATTTTAAAGACCCAGGCGTACGTAAAGTGTTAAAACTGATGGTGCCTGCATTATTTGGCGTTTCTGTTTCGCAATTAAATTTATTGGTGGATACGTTATTTGCATCCTTTCTCATCGTAGGAAGTGTGTCTTGGTTATATTATTCGGATCGACTGTTGGAATTGCCGCTTGGTGTATTTGGCGTTGCGATTGCAACCGTAATTTTACCGCATTTATCCCGCCATCATGCGACGAAATCGGATGAAGCTTTTTCGCTTACGATCGATTGGGCTTTGCGTTGTGTTTTACTCGTGAGTTTACCTGCAACGGTAGTCTTAGGAGTAATGGCCGGACCAATGCTCAGCACATTATTCCAACATGGACGTTTGTTCGATGCTTATTCTGTAGAAATGGCGCAAAAAAGCTTAGTCATGTTTGCCATCGGCGTCACTCCTTTTATGTTGGTGAAGATTCTTACTTCAGGATTTTACGCAAAACAAGATATGCGTACGCCAGTTCGCATCGGTATTCTTTCTATGATTGCGAATATGGTTTTTAATGTGATATTGATATGGCCATTGGCGCATGCCGGCATTGCGCTTTCGACTTCTCTCGCCGCGTTTTTGAATACGAGTTTTTTACTCTATTTTTTATGTAAAAAGAAAATTTATACGCCTTCATCGGGTTGGAAATTTTTTGCGAGCCGAATTATTGTTGCCAATTGTATTTTAGGCGCATGGCTTTGGTTTGGTGCGGGGGACCTCCAAACGTGGACGAGCAGCGCCTGGACTTGGAGAACGGGACATTTATTTATGTTGCTAGGATCGGGTGCGCTCATTTATTTTGCTGCGTTATGGATAACAGGTCTTCGCGTACGTGATTTTATTATTCGTGAGCAGCCAATTGCGGGTTAGCCGTTATTACCCCCCATCCCAACCTTCCCCCACGCTCGCGCGGGGGGAAGGGGCAATGCATATCAAGTTGAAAACTAATGTTAAAATCAAGTTCCTTCCCCCCTTGTGGGGGAAGGTTAGGATGGGGGGTTTCTATGAGCATTTTTAGATAATTGATTTACCGGATACTCTGAGTTTTTTTCTTCAAAGGGTCTTCGTCTTCGATCAAAAAACCCCATAACTCCCTTCGCATCTTCATAATTCATCGGATAAATAAAGGTTAATAATAAACAAAATAGAGTAGGTGTCAGTTTATTTTTTAAAATATCTGCTTTCAATAACGTTTGAATTTCAGGATGTGCAAGGCCAAATTTTTGATTGACGTTGAGATCATTTTTTTTATCATGAATATGATTTAATGCCGGAACTATTATGTGGCTTCCAGGTATTTGCCACGAAATTTGATTGAAAAAAACTGGATTTTCAACACACTTTAAAGCATTTAATAATAAGCCAGAAGTGGAAAAGCGTGATTTTA
>JABDEN010000081.1:0-1814 GCA_013287025.1 Gammaproteobacteria bacterium
GTTTCTTCGGTGAGGGAGCGAATGGTCACACCACCTTTACCTATCACATCGCGAATTTTATCAGATGGAATACGCATGGTGATAATTCGGGGAGCGTAAGCAGACATTTCAACGCGTGGCCCTTGCATCGTATCAGTCATGATACCAAGAATATGCACTCGACCTTCGCGCGCTTGTTCTAATGCATCACGCATAATAGATTCGGTAATACCGTCAATTTTAATGTCCATTTGAAGTGCAGTCACACCATCTAATGTACCTGCGACTTTGAAATCCATGTCACCTAAATGATCTTCATCACCTAAAATATCGGTTAATACTGCATAACGTTCGCCTTCTTTCACGAGACCCATCGCAATACCTGCGACATGTGCTCGAGTCGGAACGCCTGCGTCCATCAGTGCTAAACTGGTGCCGCAAATAGATGCCATCGAGCTTGATCCATTGGATTCCGTGATTTCAGAAACGACTCGTAAGACGTAAGTAAATTCTTTTTTGGAAGGTAAGACGGCCCTGACACCGCGTTTTGCTAAGTTACCGTGTCCAATTTCGCGACGCTTTGGGCTACCCACAAAACCCACTTCACCCACAGAATAAGGGGGAAAGTTATAGTGAAGCATAAAGGTTTCTTTATATTCACCGCTTAAGGAATCAATTACTTGTGCATCGCGTTCGGTACCTAATGTTGCAACAACCAACGCTTGGGTTTCGCCTCGGGTGAATAACGCTGAGCCGTGCGTGCGAGGTAAAACACCAACCTTAATATTGATCGGCCGAACGGTTTTGGTATCACGACCATCAATACGCGGAGAGCCTTCAAGAATACGACCACGAACAATACGGCTTTCGAGATGGCTGAATACATATTTCACATCTTCAGTCAGGACTTCTTCATCTTCTTTTGATGTATTTTCAGACAAGATTTGATCCGTAATGCGATCACGAAGATCAGCTATTGCGTCTTGTCTTTCTTGTTTATTGCGGATTTGATAGGCCGCAGTTAAGTCTTTTTCTGCCAATTCAACAACGCGTTTTTCAACGGTGGTATTCATGGCGGGTGCTTCCCATTCCCATTCGGAAGCGCCTACTTCTGCAGCCATTTCTTTAATCGTTTGGATCACAATTTGCATTTCACGATGCGCGAACATGACAGCGCCGAGCATCACTTCTTCGGAAAGTTCTTTTGCTTCGGATTCAACCATTAAAACGGCATGCTCAGTACCTGCAACGACCATTTCTAATTGCGAGCTTTCTAATTCCGTTGCGGTAGGATTGAGAAGATAACCGTTATCACGATAACCCACACGGGCGGCGCCAAGCGGCCCCATAAAGGGTAATCCAGAGAGAGAAAGTGCAGCGGATGCTCCAATCATGGCTGGAATATCAGAATCCACTTCAGGATTCAAAGATAATACCGTGGCCACGACTTGAACTTCGTGGTTAAAGCCTTTCTTAAACAACGGACGTAAAGGTCGGTCGATTAAGCGTGAGGTTAAGGTTTCTTTTTCGCTGGGTTTGCCTTCACGTTTAAAATAACCACCAGGAATGCGGCCGGCAGCATAGCTACGTTCTTGATAATTCACTGTTAAAGGTAAAAAATCGCGATCCGTATTTCCACTATCTCGTCCTACCACAGTCACTAAAACGATGGTGTCGTCCATATTGACCATGACAGCAGCCGTCGCTTGCCGAGCGATAACACCTGTTTCAAGAGTTACCGTATGATTGCCGTAGCGGAATGATTTCTTTATAGCTGTCACTGAATGTTTCCTATATTAAAAATGATAGAAACCCACCACCTGAAAAATCTTATT
>JABDEN010000081.1:1824-5457 GCA_013287025.1 Gammaproteobacteria bacterium
AGAACTTTCAGGAAGATAAGTAAGAAGAAGTTTTCTATTAACCACGTATATCCAATTTGGCAATAAGATCACGATAAGCTTTTGGGTTAACTCTTTTATAATAGTTTAACAACCGACGTCTTTTGCTGACTAATTTTGTCAAGCCATAACGGGTGTGAATATCATGGATATGAGTTTTTAAATGTTCTGTTAAATATTCAATTCTGGCCGTTAAAAGTGCAATTTGCACTTCGGAAGAACCAGTGTCTTTGTTTGCCCGTTGATAGGTTTTTATAATCTGCTCTTTCGCAGCAGTGTTTAACATGTATTCTTGCTCCTAAAAATCTTAAATCTGTTAATTCAAGACCGGCTATTGTAGCGAGGGAAAAGGATCTGGACAAGTATTATCAGCAGTCCTTAAGAAGATCTGGGTCTAACTGAGGTTAAGGGTCGGGAATATGGGTCATCATCTGGCACTTTTTTATCCATTTTATGGACACCGAAGAGTCTGAAGCGAATTCTGCAAGGGGCAAGCGCTTTATCAGGCAACGGCTGAATTTTTGCTTGGGTTTTGTTCCATCTTTCTTTCCAGGTATCCTTGTCTTGGTAAAGCTCAAGTTCAGTTCTTCTTAAGGTATTTCCGGCAGGAATCTCAAAATGAGATTCATACAATTTCTCTGCGTCCCATTCATAATATTCTCCATATTGCGTCACCAGGAATTTATATTTATTTTCCTTAAGAGAAAAATAATAGCCAAAAATAAGCGCCCAATGTCAGCATGGGAAATGTATGCACATCGTGAATTTCCCCAACTAATGTTTGGTCCTCTTTTTTTACAATTTCGCGATAGGAAGTCTCGTCTTTATTTCCCTCTTTTCGCGCGGGCGGGTTTTTAATGGTATCTTGAAATCCATAGGTAACCGCTGTATTTAGTGCATAAAGACCACAACATGGGCCTCTTTGATCGATAGGAAGTGGCCATGTTGCTGGTATATAAGATTTTTTAACATCCATTTTTTTTAGGATTTCTGAAAAACTAATTTCTTCTGATTCAGTAGATTCCGTTTGAATATGTTGTGTTAACTCTTGAAATAAATAATGGGCTTCTTTTTCGTCTTTTGTTATTCCGCGTCCATCTTTCATCATCGATGCTAAATGAGATAATGCACCGAGATGATTATGCAGAGCCGCTTTTTGAAAAAAACCCGCTGCTTTTTTTTCATCTTTGATTTTTCCTGATTCATAGATTTTACCGAGATGATATTGCGCGTTAATATGGCCTTGTTTTTCTGCGGCATGATACCAATGTAACGCCTCTTTAATATCCCTTTTTACTCCAATTCCATTTTCGTATAAAACGCCAAGACGATTTTGTGCTTCCGCATGATTTTGTTTAGCAGCTTTTTGATACCAATATATCGCGTCGCTGTTATCTTTTTTGTCACTACGTTCATGTTCTAATAGATAGCCGAGATTATATTGCGATGAGACATCTCCTTGTCTCGCCGCACATTTAAACCAGTGAACTGCTTTTTCATTATCGAGAACTTTATCTTTACTGAGTGCATATAATTCACCAAGGCTTAATTGTGCAGGAATTAAACCTCGCTTTGCGGCGAATTTATACCATGCGATCGCTTGATCTCTATTTTCAGCAACGCCTCGACCTTCTAAAAACATGTCCCCCAGCCGTTTTGCTGCAATGAGGTTTTTTTGTTTTGCCGCTTTGTAAAACCAGCGAAACGCATCTTCATCACTTTGTAAAACCCCACAGCCTACCGCATACATTTCTGCAATTTTTAATTGAGATTTCAAAAACCCTTTTTTTGCAGATAAAATAAGGTAATAAGCTGCTAACACTTCTTTTTTTGGATTAACGTTATTTCCTACTAAAAGATCAGTCGCTAATTGAAATAAATCAGCTCCGCTGAGATGACTTACATTTTGTTGAGATTGCATATTGTTGTGATGGCCCGAATTATTGTTTGCGTAATTATAGCAAAGGAAATCGTGTTCTGCACAGGATTTATGCAGAATGAGAGTGTTATTACGAGTAATATTAGCTTGGAATATGTAATTGATTTTTATATAATTTTATTATTTTGTAAAATACCATATGGTGTATTATAATATATGAAAGCAAAGTTAATTTATCGCAATAAAATAATCACGGAAGATCGAATAACAGAATTTGTTATTTGGCAATTACCTAATAAAACACCTGACAGGCCCCATGGTGTAAAATATAGACTCTATCATGGTGATAAAAAGGGACATTGTATTATTCGTTATGATAATGAATCTGGCAAAGGTGACCATAAACACATAGGTAGTAAAGAAATATTTTATCAGTTTGTAAGTGTAGAAGAATTAATGAAAGATTTTATTTTTGACATTTCCAAATTCCATCATGAGGATATATTAAATGAATAAAAAAATAACGGTTCGAACAGGAACAATAGAAGAAGCAGCAAAAGAGTTTGTTAAGGTATGGCATCAAATAGAAAATGGGAATGCAGAATTAAAAACTACTGAAAAAATTAGTTTTAAAAATCCACGTTTGTTGTTTAAAACGCTCACGCCAAAACGGTTTGAAATATTAAAATATATACATTCGTGTGATGGAACAAGCATTCGTTCTTTAGCCATTGCTTTGCAAAGAGATTACAGCAACGTTCATCAAGACGTTAGTATTTTAGTAAGTTTAGGTCTCATACTGAAAAATGCGAATGGTTTGTATGTACCTTGGGATGTCATTGTGACAGAAATTCCATTGACCACCAATAAAATAAAACGTGCGCGATCGCAAAATATTCCCCGCAAACCTCGGCGTGCGGCGCAAGGGTAATATGTTATTTAAATGCATTAGGTGTCTTTGAATAAGGAGAAATGGAAACTAGGTTTACACTTAGTAATTTTTCTATTATAATTTGGTTAAAGAATGAGGAGCGTTTGTATCAAAAATGGAAAAACCTACTAAAAAATCAGATAAAGAATTATGGAATTTAATTGAGCAACAAATTCGTAATGGAAATTATTTATTTTTACCTCATGCTAAAAAAAGACAGAAAGATCGTAGTATCAATGATTATGAAGTTTTAGAAATATTAATAAATAAAGTTAATCGCAAAAGGCAAAGAAATAAAAGAAAAGATATTTTTATAAAAGGTTTCCAGGATTGGAATTATTGTATTGAAGGTTTAGATGTGGATGAAAATAAAATTCGAATTATTATTTCTTTTGAAAAAGAGGTGACTTTATTAATAATTACCGTTATTCGATTGGAGCAATAATATGACAAAAAAAATTGTTAAAACATATATTTATGAAGGATTAGGTTTTCCAATAGAACTAAAAAATATCGAAATGATTTTTGTCAGGGGCGAGTACGCTCCAAAAATTGATGTAGAGTCTATTGCAGAAAAAGCCGCAAAAAATTTAATTTTACAACAACCTAAATTAACTGGTAATCAAATCAAATTTATTAGAAGTTATTTTTCTCTTAGTTTAAGAGAATTCAGTAAAATTGTGAATGAGAGTCATACAGCTATTAGGAAATGGGAGAGTTTTAAAAATAAACCCACAAATATGGATCCAAATATTGAAGCGAGAATTCGTGTCTATATTTACGATAAGGTTTTTATCAGATCCAC
>JABDEN010000082.1 GCA_013287025.1 Gammaproteobacteria bacterium
CCCAATGCATTAGAACTATTGTAAGTCCAGATAGACTCATCTTGAGCAGCAGAATAAAGTTCATTCTTATGGGATTCATTCAATGGCTCAAGTTGAATCCAAGAACCCTTTAAGATCGCTGGTCTAATATTAATCACGCCAATTCTTCCCTTGTAAAAAGACTAAAGATTATTCTTATTTTAGAGCACGAAAAATTTCAATAAGCTTGTTAGTTGGATTATCAACCATTTCATTGCTACGCCAAGCAACATGCCCATCTGGACGAACGAGAACTGCGCCCGTGGTAGAAACTTCATAAAGCTCATGCCATACATTTTCTGAATCAATCAAATCACCGTCATGCGCTACTTTGTAATTTTTAAGCGGCAATGTTGACGCTAATTCGTTAGCTGCTGTTTGCCATTGATGTCCATCAGAACCAACTAATAAGACATAATCATTCTCAAACAAATCAAGCGTTGAAATAGCCTTGTCATCTTTAATTAACTGCACATACGGCGCACGACTTCCTGGCAATGTAGTGGGTGTGTACTCATCGGGTAATACACTAATCACTTCATCATTTTCAGATTGCACAGCCTTTGAATGATAAATAAAACCTAAATCTAAACCGACATAATTAAGATTTTTTTGCTGCTCATGTAATTTAATTTTCAATGTTTCATTATCACCAGTTTGAATTGCCTTAAAGATATCAAAAAAGCGTTTAGCATTTTCGGTGCTCCATTCAATATTCCTTTTAGCAATGGGTGCACGTTCATCATAATAGGTATCTAGCAAAGTATCAGACGCATAAGATTTAAGAACAAATGCTAATTTCCAAGCAAGATTATGTGCATCAGCAATACCTGTATTCATTCCCAGACCGCCTGTAGGTGGCAATCGATGCGCTGCATCACCTACTAAGAAAATTTTTCCATGTCGATATTGTTTTGCAACTTGAGCTGCCATCGTCCAAAAACTTTTATTGATAATCTTAATTTCAAGATTAGGCATATCAAGAACACGTCTTATTTCATTTAGACAATATTCGTCTGTGAAATCTTCTTTTGTATTTTCTGGCTTGAGATTCAGGCCAACTGTCCAGCGATTTTTTCCAAAAGCCGTAAACAAAGAACGGTCTAGTAACTTAGGATCGGTAAAGAAAAATCCAATGCTAGGTCGATGCTGAGTCCATTGAGATACGTCAAATTCACAATAAACGCTACAAGAGCGAGCCAAGTTGTCAGGCCCTTCCATTTCAATTTCTAGTTGTTTACGTATGGAGCTGCGCGCACCATCTGCAGCAATGAGATATTCCGCGTGTATTAATTCTTCTTTGTTTGTTTTTCGATTTAGTAATTTTACTGTTACGCCAGTGTCATTTTCTTCAAAAGAAATCATCTCCTTTGAAAATTGAATCTCCACTTCGTGATAACGTTGCAAAGTCTGATGCAAATACTCTTCTACACAATCTTGTGTAACAAAACTGGCACCGATAGGACCGTGCGTATAATTTTCCAAACCTTTCATTTCCACGCGAGTCACTTCATTGCCTTGTAAAGACTCTGACCAAATAAATCTTATCGCTTCTCTAGGAAATTCATACTTCAACAATTCATCAATATTTCCCCATTGTTTAAATAGCTCCATCGTTCGCATGCTAACACCGCGAGCGCGAGGGTGTGGTGTACGTCCTGAATGTTTCTCAACAACCAGAGAAGAAACATTGTGACGGGCAAGACATAACGCCATGCTCAATCCAACTGGACCGGCACCAACGATCAATACAGGAATTTTTTTCGTGATGTTTTTCATAGAAATTATTGGGTGATTTCTTGTTCAAAAGAAACATTCATCTACAACGCAAATTCGACACATTCATGCCGACGCGGAATCGAACTGCGGACCTACTGGTTGCGAAACATAACGAGGCAAATTATAGCAATAAGTCACAATAATCGACAACAATTAAATACCGAATTATCGGGAAAAGTGGATTGTGATGTATTGTGGATTTTGGTGGTGTATTACCTGCGAGTGTCCCAAATTTGGCTATGTAAAATTGCCCCTGAATCTAAAATAGAAAAAACTTCACCTTAACCTTACATAACTAATATATTTTCTTAATATTAATTCACTATCGCCAAATATATGAACATTAGATTCTTTTGCAAGTTTAATATTTAATGCATTAACATCCCCTTCTGCGATGCTAACCTTCCCAGGTGGAAACCGTCCATCTTCACTAATAAAATATGCAACTCTCGGGGCTATTGGATAGTAGAGCTCTAGGCGCTCTGCTGGGCATACACTATCAGTACTCTCATAAACGTTAATAACCGGCTGGTCTGATGTTAAGAACGAAAAATCTGTTTTGTTAATCAATAACGAGTGCGTATCTTTATTTTTACTTAAATATAGGCTGTACCCGAGGTTCGCACCAAACACATAGCTCATAAGCCACCATGCCTTCTTCAGCGCACTTGCTACCGATTCCTCTAACTGTGTGCGATGAGGATGATTCTTTAAAACTGCATTTTTAATTTTCTTTGTTCTAAATAACTGAAGTCCCAGAAATGCCAAAAAAGAACTAATGTTCTTATTGCTCTCTAATACATTTAGTTCTTCATCATAGAGAGCTTGAAGTATAGGAATAACTTTTTCTTCAGAAGCAGCATGGAGATCTTCTATTATGTTACATTTTGTCGCAAAAAATAGACTTTTAGCTTCTTCATCATATCTACCACCCCATTTGTATTGAGATTGCATATTAAATATCTCAAAGATATTCTTTAAAAATGATAAATGAATATCTTGTAACCCTTTAGGTAGCGGTTTTAAAAATGCTTTTATTATATTACTCTCTTCACTTGTTAATTTCTCAAACTGGTAAAAATAATCCTCTTTAGCTAAACCACGCACACTATCCAATCCTATCTTTCCATTAAGAGTTCTATAATAAACTTTATTGCTGCTCTCACACCATTTAGATAAATACTTTCCCCATACATAATGATGTTTTTTCTTAGGTTGCAGAATTTTTTCTGTCATTAAAAACTCCATGCATCCAACTACAAGACCAATTTTTATATAGATTTTTTCTGATAATTCTCACACCGTTAATTATTTCCAAAACGAATCACTTTCCCAGTTTTTATTTAAGCCCATTCTTTTAATATCGATCATGGGATGCTGCTTTATCAAGGCACGCAAATGATACGCCCATTCACTACCTGGCGAAATCACATCTAGAAATATTTTTAAAATAGCCGCTTGCGCTGAAAATCTGCTGTTTTTTTCTAATTGTTTTCGGTAATCATTTGTAACTAATGGCTTCAAGGTAAAATTTCTATTCCACAACTTGCCATGATGAGCGCATAGATTGCGAAGATATGTTAATGCGTGCAACCACGACTCCATTACCACATAATTAATCCCAAAACGTTTGCAGATTATTTTTTGATTTTCACGATCAACCAAATTGGCAAAAATCATAGACCATGAACCTAAGGGTAATACCTCTGTCACCATCCATACAGCAGGAAGTTCTGGCATTTGGTATTTATCATAATAATGTTTAATGAAACGTTCGCGCCTTTTATCTTGGACTGAACCATCTTGAGCTTTATATTTTGTTTCTTTTTTAATGGTTTGAATTAAATCGTCATGCCTGAATTTAGGTAGAAATAAGCTTTTATCAAGATACCAATGTGCGTCATTGTATTTTAATGCTAATTCATTAATTATCACAGTGCGAATGGCAATTTCAATACGTTCGATAGCATCAATAACAAGTAGGCGCAATTTACGATCAAAGACATAACAATCCAATATTTGCTCGAAGGTTGTGCCATCACGATAGCGCTTTTCACCATCAACAAGTTCACCCTCAAACTCAATAGCATACCCACAAAAACGGTAATAACTAATATATGATAGATAATGACGGGCAATATCTTTATCTTGAATAACTACACCACGAGACATTAAACGATCAAGCTGTGCTTCTATTGAAAGAGGCGGTTTTTCAAATGTAGTATTTTGATTATTCATAGGCAATAAAAAACCCATCGGGGTGCGCATTGTTAAGAGGCGTGACGGGTGTTGTTATTGACAGTATAGCAACAGAGCCCACACTCTACAATGCCTATTGTAGGTTTTTGCTATCCTTTGTAGTTAGTTGATAATATAGCGTAATTTAGCGCAAAACCACTTGTTTAACCAGTAAAATCCAAGCTTTTGGTTAAAATTCAAGTAATTAATTTTAAAAATTTTATAGCTCAATTGTTCCAAACTGGAAACAGTTCATTTATTTTGAACTGTTGCAAATTTCGCAACGGCTCAGCATAAAACTCATAGACATAGCGGGTGTTGTTGCATCTAGTGTATCAGCTACAATATCGCGCCATTGATAAGGCCAAGACTTATATTAGCTTCTATAACAGAACTAACATATTTAATAGTCGTAATTATCTTCTTCATCTGCATCTTTACTTATACGTGAAAGCTTATCGCAAATTCGATCTAAACGATTAACAACTTCCTCTAAGGCTGACTCAATGCACCATTGCATTGATGTTAATATTAAAAAACCAGCCCCAGCACCAAGCATCCATTTTGGCAACTCATCATCAAAAATTAACAAAATCACCAACACTATCCAAAAGATAAGTATCTTCATAACCACACTCACTTTATCAAAAAATAGAATATCTGATATTTTGCCAAGTAACAGATAATAAATACGATGCGAACCATAGCGAAAGGAATCACCACTCATTTCATATTTTCCACATTACTTCTACAGCGCCATTAATAGTCATCAAATTTAATTGCCAACAATTGCCATACCATTTCCATAAGGATTATTTGGGCTATCTGAATTATATGGACTACCAGCGCCATATGGATTGTTAATACTTTCAGATGAATATTTGCTTCCATATCTACCATAGGGATTAGAAGTTGAATCAGGATCATAAGGATTTTTACTTAATTTACCATGATAATTTCCTTGGCTGTCATATAACTTAGGTGCATTTGTTGCATAAGGATTGTTTGCGCTTTCATTGTTGTAAGGGCTGCCATATCGTCCATGCTTATTGTTAACACTATTTGGAGCATATTGGTTACCCATGCTTGAACTTGAGTTCGGTGCATAGGGGTTATTACTTAAATTTCCCAAATTACTAGCATATATTGAGATACTAATCAGTAAACTTGCACTGAAAAATAATATTTTGCTTGATTGCATATTTTAACTCCTCATTAAAAATATAAATGTAAAGAACAGGAAAACAGGATCAGGCTTGGATATGTGCGTTTTTTATTAATGATGCACAGATGCAAGCCTAACTTCATTATGACCTAATTTTTA
>JABDEN010000083.1 GCA_013287025.1 Gammaproteobacteria bacterium
CTATTATTAGATAAGCATATTTTTTTAATATTTTATTTTAAAGATTTGATATAAAATACGATTAAATAATCGCAGTATGATAATAAAAAAGGTTTTCAACATGAAATCATTATTTTCCCCCTATCGATTGACTTCAAAAATAGTAATGAAAAATAGAATCGTTATGGCTCCCATGACGCGTCGTCGTGCGCTCCAAGATCATTCCCCGAGTAATGAAATGATAGGATATTACGCGAGAAGAAGCGATGCGGGATTGATTATTACGGAAGGGACGATTATCAGTCAGGATGCTATTGGATACGGAAATGTGCCAGGTATTTTTACTAATGATCATATTAATGGATGGCGGCGCATAACTGAAGCTGTGCATGATGATGATGGTTGTATATTTATGCAACTATGGCATTGTGGTCGTATTTCACATCGTAGTTTTCATAACGATAATCCGCCATTTTCAGCTTCCCCTACCACGGCGAATATTACTTTAGGTAGTACCAATTTATTATGTAGTCAGGCGAAAGAGGCTTCAAAACAAGATATTGCAAATATCATTTCCGATTTTGCTTTTGCTGCAGAAAATGCTATAAAAGCTGGCTTTGATGGAGTAGAAATTCATGGCGCGAATGGTTATTTGATAGATCAATTTCTGCATCATTGCACTAATCAACGCACTGACGAATTTGGCCTCACGCCCGAAAATATGGCTCGTTTTCCATTGCAAGTGATTCATGCCTGCGGGGAAGCCATTGGATATGATAAAATTGGTATTCGTTTATCCCCAGCAGGTCATATGAATGACATCATTGCAAATGACAAAGATAAATTAGTATTTGAATATTTTCTTAACGCGTTAAGATTACTTCATTTAGCTTATGTTCACACGGGTAATTTTGACGATGCAATTCAATTCCCTGAATTAAATAATGCATCTATGACTGAATTCTTAAGAACTTATTATGATGGTAATCTTATTGCATCTGGGGGATACGCTTTCGAAAAAGCAGAGAAATGTATTGTTGAAAATAAGTTTGATCTTATTGCAATTGGACGACCATTTATTGCAAATGATAATTTAATTGCTTTAATTAAAAATAGCCAAGAAATAAAACCTTATCATTCAAGTATATTAAGCCAACCACTTTATTAAATAGTAGGTGTTGCACAATAAGAAAATTCGTCATTGTGAGTCCAATGCTTTTTGTTGGGCGCGGCAATCCAGAATGACAATTTTAGAGTTAACAACATCAACTAAATAGTTATTGTTGGGCTTATGATGTTTTCAGAGTGAAAATCAATTATTTTATTATAAAACCGCTCTTTTAATAAATGAATAACATTCATTTTGAATAAGTGACTGGACTGTTCTTGCATATTTGTAATATAAATAGATAACATTACTCCGACTAACGCACCGTATAAACCACTTTGTAAAACGTTTAACATATTTGAATAAGAAAATATATCCTCAAGATTTTGCATTATTCGTAATGCAACTCCAAATGAGAAACTTAAAGGAATAATTTTTTTGTCACTTGGAGAAAAAAAGGTAAAATTTTTTTTGATTTTTCTTTTTTGATAAATAAAAAAATCATCATTATTAATATTATTCCATACGCGCTGCAGTTCCTCATAGCTTGCATTATTTATCATTTTTAACAAACCATTTAATTGAAGGGAATGTTCACCATTTTCTGGTTCTTTAGAATTGAGAAAGTCAGTTAAAAATTTAAAACATTTTCTTTCAAGCATGTTTCACCTATAAAATTTTTAAGTGGAGAATAGCGTATCAAATGGATATGTCGGTTTGATGACCACATTATCTATTGATTTTTCTAGTATTTTTAAGCATAAAATGATACAACGTCGATCAATATACAAAATATATAATATGAATAAGGGAGAAGTTGTGGTAAAAAAAGTGACACTGCTTGTCGTTGAAGACGAAGAAGCTATTAGAGATATGTTGAAGTTTTCGCTAGAAAGAAACGATTTTGTTGTTATTAACTCAGAAAATGTCCCGCAAGCAAAATCGATATTAATGAATATAATACCTAACGTTATTATTTTGGATTGGATGTTGCCTGGCAAAAGTGGGGTCGAATTTCTGAAATGGATTAGAATGGAAAATTTCTTAAAAGATATTCCTATTATTATGCTAACAGCCAAAGCAGAAGAAAAAAGTAAAATACATGGATTAATGTGTGGTGCGGATGATTATATAACAAAACCTTTTTCAATCAATGAGCTCATCGCTAGAATTAAAACTATTTTACGACGTGGCATTTTAATTTCAACCCAAGATGAAATTATATTTAAAGATATCGTTATCAACATTGAAAAACGTGAAGTTTTTGTTAAAAATAAATTAGTTAAGTTGTTGCCCATTGAATATAAATTATTACATTTTTTTATGATGCATTCTAACAAGAATTATACTCGTGACCAAATTATTTCATATATACACGGGAGAAATATATATATCTCCGATCGTACTGTTGATGTACATGTTAAACGCTTGCGGGAAAAATTAAGACCTTTTCACTATGATAGTTTGATTAAAACCATTCGTGGAGTTGGTTATTGTTTTGTAAGAGAAAAAAATGAAAAAAGATAGTGAATTATTAAAAAAACTGCCGTTACCTGTGAAGTTACATATTAAACATCTCGAGCAGGTTCGTTCGGATTTCATAGCAAATGTTTCTCATGAGTTGCGTACACCTTTAACCGTTATACATGGATATTTAGAAGGATTATTAAAAGAAACAGAGATTGATAAAAAATTCTTAAAAAAAATTTATCAACAAATGTATCAAAATAGTATTCGTATGGAAAAAATTATTGGTGATCTTTTACTTTTATCTAGATTGGAAAATGAAGAGGTAAGTGATGAATTAAAACCGATAAATGTAAATAAAATATTAAAATTGTTATATGTTGACGCCAAAATTATTAGTGGTAACAAGCAACAAGAAATTAATTTAATAATGGATAAAATAATTTATGTGGTGGGAAGAGAGGAAGAGCTTAAAAGCTTATTTTATAATTTAATAACAAATGCCATTAAATACACACCCTCGCATGGAAAAATTTTAATTAAATGGTACGGTTATAAAAATAAAGCAATTTTTAAAATTGAAGATAATGGGATTGGGATTTCAAAAAAAAATATCCCTAGAATCACTGAAAGATTTTATCGTGTTGATAAAAGTCGATCACGCGAAAATGGCGGTACTGGGCTCGGCCTTGCGATTGCCAAACATGTGGTTGTCAATCACCATGGACAGTTAATTATTGAAAGCGAAGTTGGTAAAGGAAGCGTATTTACCTGTATTTTTCCTATCTAAATAGATTGTCATAGAACGGTCACAATTCAATGTTATTTTCCTAACACTAACATTGGATGGAATTGTATATGACAGGGACAAAGATTCATCTTAATCACTTAACTTATCTTGATGAACAAAAAATTAATTATCGACATATGCAAATTGCCACCATTGCAGGGATTGGCTTTTTTACTGATGCATATGATATTTTTATCATCGCGGTAGTAACTTCAATTTTAGAACCCATATGGAAATTATCTTTACTTCAGATTTCATTATTAAATGCTGCATCATTAATATCAGCACCACTGGGTGCAATTTTTTTCGGATTTTATGCGGATAAATTAGGGCGAAAAAAATTTTATGGATTTGAAATTGCTATATTATTTTTCGGAGCGATTCTATCCGGTATTTCAAATGGTTTTATATGGCTTTTTTTTTCAAGATTATTATTAGGTTTTGGCATCGGTGGGGATTATCCAAGTAGTGCAGTCGTCGCCAGTGAATATGCAAATCGTAAAAATCGTGGATTTATCGTTTTATTTGTATTTTGTATGCAAGCATTAGGTTTATTACTGGGGCCATTGTGTGCGGCATTTTTTCTTGCTGTTCATATACCGGAAGAATATGTGTGGCGAATTTTGCTTTTGATAGGCGCTATTCCTGCGCTTTTTGTATTTCATTATCGAAGAAAAATTTCTGAAACACCGAGATATATTTTCAATCAAAAGAATTCTCTAATATATATAGAAGAAACAACTTATCTTTTTTTAAAAAAACATAGCATTTTTTCTTGGAGATGGTTTAAACCTCTACTCGGAACGTGTGGTGCTTGGTTTTTATTTGATATTGCATTTTATGGTAATGCCGTTTCTTCTATATTAATTATTAATAATCTGCATCCAAATTCATCTTTATTGCAATATATATTATTAACTGCAATGATTTTTATTGTATTTGCTTTTCCAGGGTATATTCTGTCTGCAATTTTCGTAGATAAAATTGGTAGAAGATATTTGCAATCTATCGGATTTTTTATTATGTCGATTTGTTATGCTGCAATGGGTTTGATACCTCATATTGAGCATCATTTAATGATATTTGTAACATTATTTGGGTTAAGTTTCTTTTTTATTAATTTTGGTCCAAATGCAACTACATTTTTGATTCCGTCTGAAATTTTTCCCACAGAAATTAGAGCGCAGGCACATGGAATATCTGCTGCGTTAGGTAAAATAGGAGCATTAATTGGGGTTTGTTTATTGCCTCCCATTCTATCTTCGTATCATTTTTCTTGTACGATGTGGTTTGTTGCTATTATTTCAATTTTAGGCGCAGTTATTACTCAATTTTTACCAGAAATGAGTGGTCAATCTTTAGAAATGACCGAATAAATAATTGACTCATAGCGTTATTTAAGTTAGTTTGATTTCCTTTAATTTTTTTTGAGCTAAAGGATGATAGCAATGCCAAAACCATCGAAATACATTCATGCTAAAGACAAACCTCGTGAGTTAAAAAATCACCGCAAGCAAGAAATCAATCGTAATCCAACAGAACAGCCTCAGGGAATACCACAAAATAACCATCCAATTGAAGCGAATGCATCTAGTATGATATTTTTTTTGGTTTTGAATGCTGAATTACTTAAATTTGGCTCTAGGATAAAGACACATCATCCTCGTCAGTATGAAAATAATTCGCAATCATTTTTTATGAAAGATAAACAAATTTATAAGCA
>JABDEN010000084.1 GCA_013287025.1 Gammaproteobacteria bacterium
CATCGGTCGTTTTTTCAATTCAGAACCGAGAGAAAATTCTGTTGCAAGCAGTTCATCCAGTAGCTCAAATACGAATGCTCTTAATGAAAATGGTGCAACATTATTAAAATCCTTTATCCATGGTAATGAGATGTCGATCCGGCAAGATAAATTCAGAGCGATTACGAAAAGTTTTTATAAAACTGAAAATATAATCCCAACGCCCACAATTTAAACCAACAATGTGATCGCGCAATTCGTAAAGAATGGCATCCATAGCAAATACAGCCGGTAATGTTTCAATGAGTAGGGTCACTTTAATGGTGCCACGTGCTAAACCCAAATAATCTTCAGCAAAACATATGACGTCATGCCACCAACGTGCTTCAAGATGACTCTGTAATTTAGGAATATAAAAATAAGGTCCACTTCCTTGATTTAGCAATGCTTGGTAGTTATGGAATAAATACAGCGAGAAATCACATAAGCAAGCGAGAATAGCTGCATTATTATGAATAATATTTTTTTCTGTTAGATGTAGACCGCGTACACGGGTAATGAGCACAGCAGGATTTGCTACGAGGTTATATTTTTTTTTAGTGTGGGGATCACTATAGTTTATGGTTCTATTAACCGCATCCCGCAAATTGAGTTGACCACGAATAACATTATCCCAAGTAGGTGCCAATGAATCTTCAAAGTCAGCCATGAAAACTTTCACGTTGGCATTCAGTGCGTTAATAATCATTTTCCTGTCTACAGGTCCTGTAATTTCTACTCGGCGGTCTTGTAGATCCTTAGGAATAGATTTAATTTTCCAATGACTATTATCTTTTGACTGCACAGTAATAAAATGAGGTAACTTACCTGCATCGATTTCTGCTTGATAGGTTTTTCGCTGTGTTAATAAGAGATTAAGAGGATCGGTAAATTCTGCAACTAGCTTTTGTAAAAACATCAAGGCAGCAGGCGTTAAGATTTCATCATAATCAGCATGATGCGAACCAATAATGTCGAAAGCATGTTTAGACTGGGCAGTCGCTGGGTACACGCTAAATCCTCTTTTTTAGGTAGCTCCAAGCAAAAATGACACCAAGACACGGCACATCGTGATATTCTTGATCTATGGTATTTGATTCTATGGGTGAACTAGTGGTCGTTTTGTTGATCTATCTAGTATTATTTCTGACATCAATGGATGTAGCGACTAAGATACAGGGAGCATCTGGACAATGTTGCTTGATTTCGGGTATCCATACCTGCGTAACTTTATTAAAACTTTGCCGATCAGTGACGGAAAAGAAAATTAAAAAAACATTGGTTTCTGGATAGGAGAGTACACGCAGGTTTTCGTAGGCACCTTCGTCGCATGTATCCCATATCGCCATTTTGTATATTTTTCCTTCAACTGCTACAGGGAAATGATAATCATCAAAGACGTAAGGAATATAATCGGAGTCATTCAATGATCTTCCTAGCTTATAAGCATGCATAATCGCTTGCTTGTCAGATTTACCGCCTACAGTGACACATTTAATCGAATGTAAAGTTTTAAGTTTTGCTTTATTGTTACTGTGTGTTGAAAACATAATAAAGTTCTCCTTTGAATCGATATGCAATAGCTGATATCAACTATCTTGTGCAAAAAAGTTTATTAAATATATTTTGTGATGGTTACCGTAACTATTACGGTATTTGGTTCTATGCAGGAAGATTTAATGCGGGTCGCTTTGTTGATGTATCTTGCAAAACTTTTAACATAATTTCCCGATTTAATTCTCGTGCATAGTCAAACGCAGTTTTTCCGGATGCATCGGCTATTGAGGGATTTGCACCCGCTTCAAGAAGTCGTATGAAACAACGCTCAGCATTTTTTATTACGGTCCAATGGAGGGCGGTTTTTTTGTTGGTTGGGTTAATGTCTTGACAGTCAACTTGTATACCGAGGTGAATGTAATGCTGTAAATCATCGAGGTTATCCGCAGCAGCAGCACGTCTGAATAGTTGCTCCTGCGAAGGAACAGGGCTTGCTGATGTGCTCGAATTTGCGGGAGAATTTTGTGGAGGTGCAGTAGAAGGTGTTTGGGGTGATGTAGTTATTGCTTTCAATTGATTTTTTACTAGTTGAGTATGAGGATGGTTTTCACCGAGCTGATTCTTGAGGATAGCTAATGCGCGAAGGAGAAAATTTTTGCCGAGAGATAGTTCTCCTTGAGCAATACAGACATTTCCTAAGTTAATTAAGGGAATAGCAACTTCATAATGGTCCTTTCCAAAATGTTTTTCCTTAATTGTTAAAGCGTGTTCAGATAATGTTTTTGCCTGAGCAAGATTCCCTAAAGCTCTATAGGCATTCGCTAAGTCATTTAAGGTTTTAGCTACTACATAATGATCTTTTCCAAAGTGTTTTTCTAGAATTGTTAAAGCACGCTCGAGCAGAATTTTTTTCTGAGCAGGGTTCCCTAAAGCTCCATAAGCATTCGCTAAGTTATTTAAGATTTTAGCTACTTCATAATGGTCTTTTCCAAGGTATTTTTCTAGAATGATTAAAGCACGCTCGAGCAGAATTTTTTTCTGAGCAGGGTTCCCTAAATCACCATAGGCATTTGCTAAGTTATTTAAGGTTGGAGCTATTTCATAATGGTCCTTTCCAAAGTGTTTTTCTTGAATTATTAAAGCACGTTCAAGCAGGATTTTTTTCTGAGTGTGGTTCCCTAAATCACCACAGGCATTCGCTAAATTATTTAAGGCTTGAGCTACTTCATAATGGTCTTTTCCAAAATGTTCTTCCTTAATTGTTAAAGCACGCTCGAGCAGAATTTTTTTCTGAGCAGGGTTCTCTAAATCACCATAGACACTCCCTAAGTTATTTAAGGTTTTAGCTACTACATAATGGTCTTTTCCAAAGAATTTTTCTTCAATTGCTAAAGCACGCTCGAATAGTATTTTTTGCTGAGCAGGGTTTCCTAAATCCCTATAGACACTGCCTAAGTTACCCAAGGTTGCGGCTACTTCATAATGGTCTTTCCCAAGGTGCTTCTCTAGAATGGGTAAAGCCCGTTCAAGTAATATTTTTTGCTGAGCAAAATTTCCTAAGGTGCCATAGGCATTGCTTAAATTAACTAAGGTTTTAGCTACGACATAATGGTCTTTACCAAAGTGTTTTTCATCAATTGCTAAAGCGCGTTCGAGTAATATTTTTGCCTGAGTAGGGTTTCCTAAATTCCTATAGGCATTGCCTAAGTTAACTAAGGTTACAGCTACTTCAAGGTGGTCTTCACCAAAGTGGTTTTCTTGAATTGCTAAAGCCCGTTCGAGTAGTATTTTTTGCTGAGCAGGGTTTCCTAAGGTGCCATAGGCACTACCTAAGTTAACTAAGGTTGGAGCCACTTCATAATGGTCTTTTCCAAAGAGATTTTTTTTAATTGCTAAAGCGCGATCCAGGTAAACAACTGCTTGATGAGATGTTCTCATGACATCATACATGCTGCCTAAGCAAAATAAACTCCGTGCAATTTCTGGTGCCTTTTCACCAAAGTTTTTTTCTTGATGGGATAACAGCGCTTCTACATGGGGTTTGTAGCGTTGACAATTCGAGTAATCATCGAAGTCAACAGAATTGTTAACGTAGACATCGAGTACTAGTAAATAACGCTGTGTAGTTACTTTATCGGTGATGTTAGCGCGTAATATCGTCTGCAGAACCGAATGCATGGTGTAATAGTCCAGCTCGTCTTCCCGTTCGAGAATATGATAATTGCATAAACAGGATAAAATGGGATCGAGCGGGGAATTGTTTTCTGGTATATCACTATGCAGTGTCTTAAATGTTTCGGCTAACCAGAATTTGGGGATAGCCTGGGGTGCTAGGAAAGCGGCATAGCGAGCGACTTCTTCGGTGTATTGATAGTGTTGCTGTGTAGGATTGGTTATCTTGCCGAGTATTTTTTTAAACATTCTAACAGCCGGCATGTGGTCTTCTGCTAATTCTTCTTTACTCAGCCAATCGGTCTTGTCATTTTTGTAGCTCTCTAGAAAATCATCGATACTTTCAGGATGATTACGTAAATAATGGGCAGCCATGACCAAGGCTAGAGGATAATACGATAGGGCTTTGCAAAGTGTATCTATGTTATCGTCTGTTTCGTTTTGTTGCGGTGTGCTTTGTTGCAGGATGTGCTGAACGAGTTGACGTGCTTCGGTATCTGTCATGGCTTTAATTTCTAGGCGTTTGCAGTTCTCCCAGTGTCCTGCTGTGTTTCGCGAGGTAATGATGATTTGACCGCCTGTGGCGGGAATATAATTCGCCATATCTTCATAATCTTCCACATCGTCGAATACCAATAACCAACCGGGATTGTTGGTAAGCCATTGTCGGGTTTCGTCGCGTATTTCAAGCGGTGTCTTGCTACATCCTCGCGGACATACTTTCTGAAAGAGGGGAAAGAATCCTTTAATTTCGATAACAACTATAAGAGTCTTAAAAAAGCCTACGAAGATAGCTTGCAAACCAATGCAACGGAACCAGCAGCACCATCTCATCAAAATTCTACAGATGGAAAACCCGGGCCTTCCTATCCGTCTTCTTCAAATAAACCAACTAAAAAAAATAAACTCCCCCAGGAAGCAATCCCTTCGTACGATGACACAACCACCTTTGTTGGATATAGCAGCCTCACAAAGAAAACATCGTCCACTCACCAACATCACCAAACTAATGTGACGCGTTGTTGTTATTACGACCTGAACTTTGACTATGCTCAAAAGGATTTCTCACCACCCAGTGCCTCGAATAAATTCTCCGTCGATCGTCAACATTATTTGCAACAGATTGCAGAATTCTTTGCAGCCCCA
>JABDEN010000085.1:0-3191 GCA_013287025.1 Gammaproteobacteria bacterium
ACGTAAAAAAAATTCAAGTAATCTTCGTGTATTATTCTGATGTCCCCAAGATAATTTTTTAATTAATAATATTTCAATGAGTTTAAAAAAATTTTCAGTGTTGGTGTTAAAAGTATGAATAATGTTTTCAAGATCGCTAGGGTAAAGCCAATCCGCATTTGTAATTCTTTGTGCGAGTTGATACTTTTGCGTTATCAAAGAACGTTGTAAGGGTGAAAGCGCCTTAGATTTTATTTCTCCTTTTCGTAGTTGATCGAACGCTGCTTTGATATTCGGAATCAATGTTAATTTTTTGATAAGTTTAAGATGATTGAAATTAACAGAAAAGCTAATCACATGTTCCATCATGTTAAACTGTGTTTCAAGTCGTAATGTTTTAATCGTATTTTTTAAAAAATCTTCGATTTCATTAACCATTTCTTCGGAAAGGGGGGAGGTTTTTAATATTTTAATTATACTTGTGTATTGCGAGTCTCTTGATGAATTGGTAAACCGAAATATTTCAGCCATTATATTTTTATCAAATAATTTATTCGTTTTGAGAGATTGGTACAAAGCCGATTCTTTACCGACCCGTGGATGTGTGCCTAACAAAAAATTTATACGTTGTTGTTCTCTTTTGATCGCCTGATGAATATAGAAATAAAGCTCCATGGTAAAGCAATAATCGTTATAATGTAAGGCTTCAAAATCTGTCACTAAACGCTGAATAACACTTTCTACTTTCGGGATAATTACATCATGAGATGAACCGAGTTTGATAATAAAATTTAATAAATCATTGATATCCTTGGCATCAAGGAAACGTTTATCAAATACTTTTTTAATTTTTGTTTCAAGTTTTTTTTCATCAAAAGATGTTTTTTGGTCTTGTATTGTGGTTTGGCTGTGCATATATATACCTAATATTTAACAATTAATTTCTATTAAATTCAAATAATTCTGTCATTCCCGCGAAGGCGGGAATCTATTCCGAATGGATTCCCGCCTTCGCGGGAATGACATGGTGGATTACGTTTTTAATCATTTTTTTTAAACCCCAATCGCTCAAAATGTCCTTCAAGTTCATCAATATTATTAAAACGAATTTTCATAAATCCACCGCCTCGGTGTTCGTAATCAATTTCGACAGGATTGCCAATATGATCAGACAGTGCAGTTTCTAAATATTTAAGGTTTGCATCGCTAAAAGGACCATGCGTGTGAAGGGGATCTTCCATTTTTTTGGCTTCTATTTCTGTTTTTCGTACACTCCAATTTTTTTTGAATACAATTTTCCGCGAGTTTTAGTTGTTGTGTGAGGTCAAGTCCCGCGAGAATTTTGCCATGACCTTCGGTTAATTTTTTTTGAATTAAAAATTCTTGTACTTTCGGATGCAATTTTAAAAGACGTAATGCATTAGTAATCGATGTTCGAGATTTTCCGACGGCTGTTGCGATTTGCTCGTGTAAATAACCAAATTCTTCGATCAATCGTTGATAAGCTTCGGCTTCTTCAATCGGATTTAAGTCAGCACGATTAATATTTTCAATAATGGAGGCTTGGAGTGCCTCTTCATCGGTGAATTCATTCACGAGACAACTCACTTCATGAAAACCGGCAAGCTGCGCTGCGCGCCAACGCCTTTCACCCGCAATAATTTCGTATTTATTTTTGGTCAAAGGACGGACGACAATAGGTTGTAAAAGTCCGCCAGTGGTTTTGATAGAATCAGCAAGTTCTTGTAATTCAGTCGCATCAAAATGGCGTCGTGGTTGATATTCCCCACGCATCAATTGGTCTAATGACAATTGTTTGAGAATCGGTTTCTGCTTTTCCACTAAAGTCCCTTGAGTATAAAAATGACAAAATCATAACATAGAACTTATGATGATCCAAAAATCATCATCATAACTCAAAAAATTAAATTATTTGTATCATGGGAGTGTTTGTTGATACTAGGCTCTCGATACATAGATCCGGGTCGGGATACCAATTATTAATAAAATTAATTTTGACATGCAATTTGGTCGCAATCATTTCTGACTCTTCTTCCGGCTTTTTTCGTTTGCGATCGCAGGGGATGGTGATTGCTTCTTTTTTAGTTAAATCTATTTCTTCAATTTCTGATGGTGGTTGTACTAGAA
This sequence comes from Gammaproteobacteria bacterium, assembly GCA_013287025.1. The sequence goes on from JABDEN010000085.1 coordinate 2,128, forward strand.
TGTAACCATCCTCTAAGGCTGAATGTGTATTTTGAAAGGTTTTTGCTTCTTTAAATAAGTCCTTAGCTTCCTCATTGCCCATATCAGCGGACGCTTTGGAATATAGCAATGCTTGGTTGAGTAATTTTTTGGGGTTGATGGGAGAACTTAATTTAGGTCGAGTAATATAATGTTTTCTTCGATATTCATCGAGTTTTTTATCGACGGTCGTTTTTTCATGGAAATCTTTGACTTTAAAAAAAAGCATTTTCGCCTCAAGAAATAGCGTGTCTCCTGCTTTCTTTCGTTGATCGTCGACTGACTTTTCGGTCTCTCTGACTTCAATATTTCGAGTTCCTGACATTTAACACCTCCTTGAGATTAAACAATTAGGCTATTTTTTTTTCTAGTGCTTCTGTTGCTTTAAGCCACACATTTTCATTTTCTTGCAGTGCATGTTGAAGAGAAGATTGCTCTCTTAACAGGTCATGCAATTCCTGTTTTTTCAATTCCTCGTATAAAGTATTTTCTGATAATTTTTTTTCAATAATATCTAATTGTTTTTGCAATTTTTCCATTTCTATTTCACATTTTTTTATTTCTTGTATAAACGCTTTCCTTTGTTCGCGTTCTTCAGAATCTATTTTAGGCGAAGCTTCAAGGATAGGTTGTTTGGAAGTGGAATGGGTTTCTTTACGAAATTGAAAGAGCCAGCGCTCATAATCATCAAGATCGCCATCATATATACTTAATTCATGATTTGCAACCAACATTAATTGATCCACTGTGCTCCTGACGAGGAAGCGATCATGCGACACTAAAATCATTGCACCTTCATAATCTTGTAACGCTAAACTGAGTGCTTGACGCATTTCTAAATCTAAATGGTTGGTCGGTTCATCCAGCAATAATAAATTTGGTTTTTGCCAAATGATGAGCGCTAATGCTAAACGAGATTTTTCACCGCCCGAAAAAATTTTCACGGGCTCATGCACGCGTTTTTCAGGGAATCCAAAACTGCCGAGATAGGTTCTTAATTCTTGCTCGCGATGATTGGATGCAATATCTCGCAGATGATCTAGCGG
>JABDEN010000085.1:3201-4320 GCA_013287025.1 Gammaproteobacteria bacterium
ATCTAGCGGAGTTTCATCTAAACGCAAATGGTCCACTTGATGTTGGGCAAAATAGCCGATATTTAATCCTGCATTTGCAATTCTTTCACCACTTTCAGCTGAAATTTCGTTCGCAAGTAATTTAATTAAACTCGATTTCCCGGCGCCATTGGGTCCCAATAATGCAATACGGTCTTTCGGCGTAATACTGATATTGAGATTGTGTAACACTTTCTTTTCACCATACGCAATGCTTGCATCTTCGAGTCGCAATAATGGATTTGGGCATTTAGAGGGTTCTCTAAAATGGAAATGAAAAGGCGTTTCTTCTTGTATCGCACTTATAATTTCCATGCGTTCAATGGCTTTTACACGGCTTTGTGCTTGACGGGCTTTCGACGCTTTTGCTTTAAACCGGTCAATGAACTTTCGTAAATGTGCAATATGCTTTTGTTGTTTTTCGTAAGCGGCTTGCTGAAGCAACAGTGCATCCGCACGTTGTTTTTCGAAAGTGGAATAATTTCCCGAATAAACAGTTAATGCTTGATGAGCAATATGCGCAATATGATTAACGACACGATCCAGGAAATCTCGATCATGTGAAATTAACAATAAGGTACCCGGAAAATCCATTAACCATTTTTCAAGCCAAATGACGGCATCTAAATCTAGGTGGTTGGTGGGTTCGTCCAATAATAAAACCTCTCCTCGACCCATGAGTGCTTTGGCTAAATTCAAACGTACACGCCAGCCACCGGAAAATTCGCGCATCGTTTGCGATTGTTCTTTTTGCGTAAACCCTAAACCATTTAATAGTTGTGCCGCACGAGCGGGGGCCGTATAGGCATCGATTTCACTAAATCTCGTGTGAATGACAGCAATGGCGTGCCCATCGTTTTGTTCTTCTGCAATTTTTAATTCGTTTTCTAAATTTATTAATTCTTGATCGCCTTCCAGCACAAACTCTAGCGCCGTTTTATCAGAAGATTGTGTTTCTTGTGCAACGTGGGCTAGTTTTAAGCGTTTCGGAAATTCAACTTCACCGGTATCTGCCTCAAGTTCAGATAGTAATAATGAAAATAAACTGGTTTTCCCAGAGCCATTTTCACCAATGAGGCCAATGCGTTGTTTATGATAAAT
>JABDEN010000085.1:4330-4443 GCA_013287025.1 Gammaproteobacteria bacterium
GTTCACATCTTTCAAAAGAAGATGTTTGCCACGTCGTAAGGATACGTTTTTTAAAGTAATCATGTTTTTTATATCGATATGCATCGGGGTGACAGGATTCGAACCTGCGACCT
>JABDEN010000086.1:0-205 GCA_013287025.1 Gammaproteobacteria bacterium
TTTCGCATCATTAATTTCATCAGCGCCGTCAACATATAACGGTAATTCACCCACTGAATTTAAATCTAATAATGGTATCGATAATGCCTTTAATTGAGACGCTGTCGCATCCGAACCTGCGACCGCGCCTTCAATTTTGCCTTTCACACTTTTCAATGCTTCAATAAAACAATTCACGGTGGAACCGCTACCCACACCCAAAATC
>JABDEN010000086.1:215-4426 GCA_013287025.1 Gammaproteobacteria bacterium
GGCTTAATAAATTCGAGTGCCGCCATCGCTGCCTTTTTTTTAAGTGCTTCTTGGTCCATACTTTATTCCTAATTTATACAATGTTTGCCAGCTGAAAATGCCAGTGCGATGACCATCACTAAAAATAGGTTTAATCGCATATTGCCCCACAGGTTCAATCGAGAGAATATTTACATGTGAAAAATCATCCGGCTCCCTACTTTTATCACGCATTTCCGCCGAAGGTGAATATGCGCGTAAATAAGCACAAGGAATCACGAAGTCTTTTCCATCTTCAAAAAAAATCTCGAGGGTGCGAGACTTTTTATGCAAAATAATTTTCGAAACAGTAGGATTTTCATCTGTCATAATATATATCGACTTAAATCTTCATCTTTCACTAATGCTTGTAAATATTTATCAACATATGCTGCATCAATGTCTATATCTTTGATTTCTAAATCAGATGCTTCAAATGAAATTTCTTCTAATAATCGCTCGATTACTGTATGCAAACGTCTCGCGCCTATATTTTCTGTGCGCTCGTTCACTTGCCACGCGACTTCCGCAATGCGACGAACGCCGTCTTCTAAGAAAGTCACTTTCACCTCTTCTGTCCCGATTAACGCTACATATTGTTCCGTTAAGGAAGCAGTTGGTTCAGTTAAAATACGCACAAAATCATCCGTACTTAATGCTTTCAATTCGACACGAATAGGTAAACGACCTTGTAATTCAGGAATTAAATCGGAAGGTTTTGCATAATGAAAAGCACCGGATGCAATAAATAAAATATGATCGGTTCGCACCATACCGTATTTTGTTGAAACCGTTGAGCCTTCGATCAACGGTAACAAATCACGCTGTACCCCTTCACGAGAAACATCCGCACCAGAAGTCTCAGAACGTTTGGCAATTTTGTCCAATTCATCTAAGAAAACAATGCCATTTTGTTCTACACTTTCGATGGCGCGCGCTTTCAATTCATCATCATCGATGAGCTTTCCTGCTTCTTCTTCACGTAAAATTTTACGCGCATCCACAATTTTTAATTTACGCATTTTTTTGCGATCTGAAGAAAGGTTTTGAAACATATTTTGTAACTGACTTGTCATTTCTTCCATGCCAGGCGGTGCCATAATTTCCACACCAATCGCAGATGCTGAAACTTCAATTTCAATTTCTTTATCATCCAATTCACCTTCGCGTAATTTTTTTCGAAAAACTTGGCGAGTGTTAGAATCTTCTTTCACCGGTTCATGCGGTTCCCCTGCAAAACTACCACGCGGCGCAGGCAATAATGCATCAAGAATACGCTCTTCCGCAGCTTCTTCAGCGAGAGAACGTACATTCTCCATTTCTTTTTCACGCGACATCTTGATTGCCATATCCGTCAAATCCCGAACAATCGAATCAACATCGCGACCGACATATCCCACTTCAGTGAATTTGGTGGCTTCCACTTTAATAAAAGGCGCATCCGCGAGTTTCGCTAAACGACGCGCAATTTCGGTTTTACCCACCCCAGTTGGGCCAATCATCAAAATATTTTTTGGAACAATTTCATCGCGCAATTCTTTCGGCAAGCGCATGCGACGCCAGCGGTTACGCAATGCAATCGCGACTGCACGTTTTGCTGCTGCTTGACCAATAATATGTTTATCAAGCTCTTGTACTATTTCTTTCGGCGTCATATGTGACATAGTGTAGTTACTCTAAAGTTTCAATCGTAAAATTATCATTGGTGTGAATACAAATCGAAGCTGCAATTCTTAAAGATTTTTCGACAATATCGCGCGCTTTCATTTCAGTATTATCAACTAACGCTTCGGCGGCAGATTTAGCATATGGACCACCCGAACCGATAGCAATAATGCCTTTTTCAGGTTCAATAACATCGCCCATCCCGGTAATAATGAGAGACGCATTTTTATCAGCGACAGCAAGTAATGCTTCTAAACGACGTAACATCCGATCGGTTCGCCAATCTTTTGCAAGTTCGACTGCCGCTCTCACTAAATTCCCCTGATGGGTTTCGAGCTTGGCTTCAAAACGTTCAAATAGCGTAAAAGCGTCTGCCGTACCTCCCGCAAACCCTGCAAGTACTTGATTATTATATAAACGTCTCACTTTTCGCGCATTGGCTTTCATAATGGTATTGCCCATGGTCACTTGACCATCACCACCAATTACCACTACACCCTTACGGCGTACTGATAAAATTGTTGTACCTCGATATTGTTCCAAGGAAGTCTCCTTTAATTATTAATGTAATATATGGGGTTAAATGGATCGATTTACAAGGGAGCAACCGTTGTGTTTTCGTACCCTTTTTTCTTTAACGCTGCCTGCATTCTTTTGGCGTCCGATATATCTTTATATGGTCCGTCTTGTAATATAAAACCTGCCTCAGTTTTCAAGAGGCTCACTTCAAATCCTGCCAATAATAATGAAATACGCATTTCACTTGCTTCTTTTGCATGTTGAAAAACTCCAATTTGCACCACGTATTGTTCTTTTTGAGGTGAATCAGGGGTTAGATCAGGGGACGGGGCAATGACTTGCATTTTTGGCAAATCGGTATAGAAGTGGAATTGTACCTCAGGTTCTGGTGGCCTTTCCATCTGATTTTTCACTTCTATTTTTTTATTGTCGCGTTGATCAAGATAAGATTTGAGTGCTGTGTAAAAAGTCGTGATTTGATTCGAATAATGTTTCCATGTAAATAATCCAACACCTGTCACGACAATTAACATCAATAAAAAAACAACAACGAATAATCGACTGCGCCATCCCGGAGCGAGAAGTGCGCGTTTATTTTTATGGGTATATTTCGCATAGTCTTTTGCCATATTACATACTTTGAGGTGCGTTCACACCTAATAATTTTAATCCATTTTGCAACACTTGACGAGTAGCAAGTATTAACGTTAAACGTGCATCTCGTAAAGTATTTTCTTCAACAATAAATTGCTGCTTGTTGTAATAAGAATGAAAATCTGTTGCAAGATCTCTTAAATAATTAGTGAGTATGTGTGGCTCATATTGCATACCTGCATTTCGAATGACATCTTCATAATGGCTCAAGGTTTGTGTTAACTGTAATTCCTCAGGTTCTTGTAATAGTGTTAAATGTTTTAAGCCATTTTCCATATCAAACGATAAATTTTTATCGAGAAGTTGTCGGAATACACTGCAAATACGTGCATGCGCATATTGAATGTAAAAAACCGGATTTTCGTTTGTTTTAGATTTTGCGAGATCTAAATCAAAATCAATATGCTGCTCGCATCGACGCATGACATAAAAAAAGCGCGCCGCATCATTACCGACTTCTTCTCGCAATTCACGCAATGTCACGAAAGAACCGCTGCGTGTAGACATTTGTACTTGTACACCATTACGATAAAGCGTCACAAATTGTCCGAGTAAAAATACTAATTTATCCGCCGCAATGCCATGCGCTAATAATCCCGCACGCATGCGAGGAATATAACCATGATGATCCGCGCCAAAAACATCGATCGCGCAATCAAAACCTCTTTCAAATTTATGCATATGATACGCAAAATCATTGGCAAAATACGTGTATACCCCATTAGATCGTTGTAACACACGGTCTTTTTCATCACCGAATTGTGTTGCACGAAACCACAAAGCGCCATCTTCGACATACGTTAAACCTTTTTCTTTTAAGACGGCAATATTTTTTTGTACGACATCTGATTCTGTAAATGCACGCTCCGAAAACCATTGTTGATATTCGACTCCAAATTCGCTCAAATCTTCGCGAATATCTTTTAAAATAAAGCTAAGCACCACATCAAAAATTTCGCGATAATTTTTTTCACCTAATAATGCTTTCGCTCGAATAATTAAAGCGTCGATATAAGTTTCTTTATCACCACCCTCGGGTTCATCTTTTGGTAAATCTGTGAAAATTTTATCAGTACTTGTTAGGAACTTTTCTCCATATTTTTCGATCAATTGCTTTGCCATATCAATCACATAACTACCATGATAAGCATTAGCAGGAAAAATAATTTTTTCATGTTGTAATTCAAGATATCGCAACCAGGTGCTGGTCGTCACAATATCCATCTGTCGCCCTGCATCATTGACGTAATATTCTCGATGCACATCGTAACCGATGGTCGCTAATAAATCAGAAACCACCGCGCCAAACGCCGCATGTCGGCCATGGCCAACATGCAAAGGACCATTGGGATTGG
>JABDEN010000087.1 GCA_013287025.1 Gammaproteobacteria bacterium
TCAACAAAGTTCACAGCCCCTAATATTTACTGGAAATGATTGAGTTTTCTAGGTAAACTTATCTCCAAAATAAAAACGGAAGTTGCAAGCAATGACAAATGCACAAGAAAGCCATTTAATTTTATACAATACAGAAGATGGACTTACCCGGATCGAAGTCCATTTAATTGATGAGACTGTTTGACTAAATCAAGCTTAGATGAGTGACCTTTTCGATAAAGATAAGAGAACGATTTCAGAGCATATAAAAAATATCTTTAATGAGGGCGAATTACAAGAAGATTCAGTTGTCCGGAATTTCCGGACAACTGCGGCAGATGGTAAGAATTATCAGGTTATTCACTATAATCTTGATGTTATCATCTCTGTTGGCTACCGAGTTGCGTCGCATAGAGGTACACAGTTTCGTATTTGGGCCACTCAACGATTGAAAGAATACCTTATCAAAGGGTTTGTTTTAGATGATGAACGATTGAAACAATCTGGCAGGGGTAATTATTTTGATGAGCTTTTGGCACGCATTAGAGACATCCGCTCATCGGAAAAAGTTTTTTGGCGGAAGGTACTTGATATTTATGCCACTAGCATCGATTACAATCCGCGTTCAGACTTATCTGAAGAGTTTTTTGCCATTGTGCAAAACAAAATGCATTGGGCGGCTCACGGACATACTGCGGCTGAAATCATCCACACTCGGGCAGATTCTACGCAGCCAAATATGGGGCTTACCTCTTGGATAGGTAACAGTTTACGTGCTCCAGATGTTGGAATTGCAAAAAATTATCTAAATAATCAGGAACTTGAAACTCTTAATCGCATTGTTTCTATGTATCTTGATTTTGCGGAGTTACAAGCGTTGAGTCGTAAACCTATGTATATGAGAGACTGGCTTATGAATGCTGCGACATCTTGCGTTTGTTCCGCCGACAGGCCAGCGTCTGGATAGGGCATGTTGTTGTAAATAAAGGCTGCAAGAACACTTTCGATATTCATTCCGGCTCCGTCATTGAATGAATGCGGCCCCATAAGGGCGGGACCTCGATTCGTTGCGGTCGAAGCATGGATCAACTCAATAATGATCTAAGATTGCCCGCGATTTTGCATTTTTTTCACAAAAAGAAAATATTACAAAAGCAATAATTAAATAAATGAGATTAATAAATAGAACATTTAAGACATCAGATATCTGCATCTGTTTTTTTTGCATCAAATTAATAGCTTGTGTTGTTGGTAATGCTGACGATGTTTTTTGTAACCAATAAGGGAATTCTTCTAATGACAAAAAAGCGCCACTTAAAAACAATGCAGAGTTGTTAATAATATTTATAACCCACCCAACATCTTTTAATAATAAAGTAAATCCACCAATTATTAGACTAAATCCAAAGAGTCCAGGAGTTATTAAAAGAATAGATATGCAAAAATTTTTTAATAAATGCAAACTTCCTGTTTTTCCATAAAATAAAAGTAAAAGAACAAGAGTTAACATTAAGAGTGAACATTTCATTATGGAAGCAATGATTTTTGCAAAAAAAATTGTTACAATTGATGAGGTTGATAAATAAATTTGTTCAAATGTTCCTAAATTCCTTTCATGCGTTATTTTCCCGCTTATATCTCCTATAATCAAAACAGAATAAAACCATACACAGTAACTAAATGCGGAAAAATCCACCCGCTTTGACAAATTATTTAAAAATAAATAAAACACAATCAGAGATAAAAATTCACCAAACCATTGGAATTTATAACTCCAAGTTATTAATATCTCTTTTCTGAATTCATTGAATATAATTCTTACTAATTGAATAAATTTATTCATAAAAAGAACCTTGATGGATTGTGATAAAACGATTGCAAACATTGCCAATAATTTCTTTATCATGACTGGCAATTATGATTGTTTTATTTTCGGATGATAATTTTTTAATTAAAATTTCGAAAGAACACCGTGATTTATGATCAAATCCTGTCGTTGGCTCATCAAGAAAAATTACATTTGGATTATGAGCAAGTGCGCATATAATAGATAGTTTTTGTTTCATGCCACAGGAAAATGTTTCAACTTTTTGATGCCTGAATTCCCATAAATCAAAAAAATTAAACGCTTCAACTCCTATTTTATGGATAGTTTTGCCAAAAATTCCTTTAAGACCACAAAAATATACAAAATTATGCCATGCAGAAAGTCTCCAAAAAAGACAGCGAGATCCATCCAAAAGAACTCCAATATGACGCATAATTTTTGATCTATTACACGTAACATCCAAATTATTAATGGAAATGCTCCCACTGTCAGGATGAATTAAACCACATAAAATTTTAATAAAAGTTGTTTTCCCACTTCCATTAGCGCCTAGGATGCCAATAATTTGTGCTTGGTGAAATGAAACATTAATATTCTGAAAGATTAATTTCGAATTAAATGTTTTTGAAACATTTGTTATTTTAACTTTTTCTTTAAACAACATTTAAAACTTCCGTTTTTATAAAAGACGAAAGCATACTGGAAAACCATATTTTATTTTTAGAGGCATAAGGAATATTCGATATCATTCCAAAACTTACCCCGCATGCATTAGAGAAAAATAAAATTTCGGCTATATTATACTCAAAAAGGCGGGTAATTTCGTGCGCACATTCTTTGATTATTGAATAGTTTTCAACAGATATTTCATCATTGGGATAATAAGAAAAGATTTCAATTTTTTTCCCAAAAACAAGACAAACAACAGGAACTCCTGGTGGTTTTTTAAAGGCAAAAGAGAAGTTATTTTGAAAATTTGAATTTTGACTTTCTTTCCAATAATAATAATTGTTAGGGGTCGAAAAAACCCATCTCTCTTTTTTGTCATTTTCGTTCATGAAATTTAAATTACCAAGATAATGAATAGGGGTTGCTATGTCTAGATTGGCTTTTTTTATTATATTCCATTGTCTAGGCAATGAAAATTTATTTCCTGATAATCCAAAAGCCCCTGGTTTATCAAGACAATTTGGAAAGGCTTCAATTGAAAAAGCTAAATAAGCACGAAATTCTGAAATAGAATATGCTTTATCCTCTTCAGCGAAATCATTAAATAAATCTTCCGGTATCGATAAAACCCTATTCAACAAATAAAATTTATTGGAATTTGAAATTTTAGCGCCTGACGGAAGAGTCCATTCAATTTTTGCGCCATTTTCATCAATTTCGTCCAATATTAATGTGTCTTTTAATAAATCTCTTAGCGAAAGTTTAATAATGCCAAGTTCGATGTCAAGACTAGAAGACAAAATCGTGCTAGTAATAGGCTCTTCAGAGTGGCTGTATAAAAAAACGGGTGTCATTTTTTATAAACTTTCGCTCCAGTTACCTGACCAGAAACTTCACTATTTGAAGAGAGCCAAATTTCTCCTTTTCCGGATTCAACGACTATAGGACCTGTAATTTTGGTTCCACTCCGTAGGTCAATAATTTGTGCGCCTTCATATCCAATAACTTCGCGAACTATTAAAGATTCAACAGTACATGTCCTTAATGTGAACTTTTGCGTGGCAATAGAAAGTTCTTTTTGGAATTTTGTATTGTCGGCATTTAATGAACCATTAATGATAGCGTTGTCACTTATAAGGCTGTTTTTTAGATTCACCTGACCATTTACTTGAAGACTGCCAATAGCAGCTTCATCTGCATCTAAACTGCCATTCACCTGTATTATTCCTAAAACTTTTGTTCCATCAAGTATAACAGATCCATTTGCTTGAATAGATTCAACTGTTTCTTTTTCATAAGTTTGATACCCGTAGTTTTGATTAACTTTATTCATTTTTTCTACACCATATCCTATATTCGCAAAGGCAAGCATTGTTAAAAAAACAGAAAAATAATTTTTTCTCATAATGTTCTCCTCTAATTAGCTTTTGATAGTTCTTCTAACACAGTTTGTGAAAACTTTTTTTTGCTAGAATGATTAAATGTACTCCATCCCGGTCCAGGATTCGATTCCAGACAAAAATATCCATTTTTGGATTTCATTAAATCTATTCCTACAAATTTATTTTTTTCAATTTTTGCTACTGAATAGCAGAATTTGACTACACATTTAGGTAATTTAAAAAGCTTATAGTTTACAGATCCTTTGGTTGAATAACGATAATCAAGACAGTCTTTAGTGGAGACTAAAAGGGACCAAAAATTATTTCCACATATATGCACTCTAACGTCTTTTCCTGAAATCTTTTCTTGAAAAAGTGTCGGCACATTATATAAGTTTTTAAAATCCCATCCATTGAATTCTTCGCTAGAAGCTACTTTCGAGCGAACATTGGAACAAGATTTAACTATTAGTTCCTCTCTTGATAG
>JABDEN010000088.1 GCA_013287025.1 Gammaproteobacteria bacterium
TGCAACTTTTATTCCCCCTTCCGCCCGTTGGGCACCTTCCCCCGGTGGGGGAAGGCCGCTTTGCGCTGCTTCGCAGTAATTACCGGCACAAATTCATTATGCAGAAGCGCTAGGTGCAGGGATTAGTCAAAAACAGGTACGGGAGGCAAGTCCTTTTCCCAATCTTCCATTGATTGTTTTATCTGCAACGATACATGGGCCAGTCAACGGCCGCCTCAATTCAAAAGCAAATAAAAAACAGTGGGCGAAATTGCAGGAAAATCTGGCAGCCATGTCATCAAATTCACAGCATGTCACCGCAAAAGGTGAGTAGGCTCGCGGGGAAGTTCCGCTGGCCTACTTACTTTAATGCATTAACGGCTTCTGAATTTTCCACGACAGCTTCTTGAAAAAATTAAACATTAAATTTATTTTGATCTTGAGATTCATCGGGGTTGTAAGAATCCTTTTCGTCCGTATTTTTTGTAGCCGATATATTGTTATATTTTTCTGCTGTAGTGAGTCTGTTGATTTTTTCATTTTTCTCATTCAGTTCCTGTTTCAGTTTACTAATCATGCTATCTTTTTCCTGAATCTGCTCGCCTTGTTTTTCAATTAATTGTTTATTGGTAGCTAGTTCATTATTTAGCTCATTAATATTTAATTTGTAATTATTAATAGTATTTTCTTTTTCTAAAATAATTGAATTAAGATTTTCAATTTCATTATTTAACAAGTTATAATCGATATTTTTATATCTCTTGGAATCATCAGTATCGTCAAAAGATTCGCGATCACGTTTTTTGCCAATATCAGCAGCATCCTCCTCCTCCTCATAATAATAATAATTTATGCCATCTCCATACATGTTTTTTTGATCTTCAATCACTTGTGATAAGTTATATATATTTGATTCGCATGTGTGAATGAGGGAGAATAAACCTAGCACGGGACATTGATATTGGTTATCGGTGGTTACTATTTCATTTTTCCATGACTGTAGTAGAGATTTATACTGATCAGGAGAGAGTGATATTTTTACATTACCAATGTCCATTTCCAGGTAAGGCAATTCCATCAGTGGTAATAAACCAGGATTTTTGATGAAATTATTGAGTTGACTATTAAATTTCTTTATGGATTCTTTATAATCGTCAAATTTGTTATTGTAGTAATATCTGCTTTGATTAATTTTTAATAAGCACTGACTCACTTCCAGATGCGAAAAATGATTCAAGGATTGTGATACAGAAGAGTAGATACTTAAGCAAAAAATGGAATGTTCTATTGAGCTACTCATGTATTGATTATCTATGCCTATTGTATATATTCCTCTCTCGTGAGAAGTCGTCCGTCTGTTTGACCTGATCTCTGTTAATCGTTGATTAAGTACCAATTGATTTTCAGACGGAAAGAACCTCACAAGTTCATTTGCTACAGTTTGATCCAATGCACAAAGAGCCATAGCGATAATTTCATTACAATGATCAATTGTATATATTAGTTTTGTTTTTTGAAATTTATCATCGAATGAGTCGTTATCGGAAAACTTAGATACGTTTCCAATATATTGGATCATATCAATATGAGAGAGAATTATTTTAAGGTTGGCACTATTTATAATATTAAAATCATTAATGACAAAAGGATTATTTACCAGATTTATAATTTGGTTTAATGGTTCACTATTCATGTCATTTGATGTGTCTTTCTTGTTTAACGTGTATTCAATATTTCCTATCAGGCAAGGAAGAATGCTATGTAGTGATTGTAATAAATTCGTTGCCATTGGATAGTCTGGTGAGTAAGAAAAACATGAATTTTTATTATTTACTAAATTAAGGTAATTATGCATCAAACCATTCCTAATGTCATTTAAAGCATATCCCGGAATTTTGAATTTGCCTCTCATCCATTGACCTTTTCCTTTTTCATTCGGGTTGAAAATTTCTCCTATCAGTTTCAAGCAACGAAAAACCGCGAACAGGCTCACAGTGTCCATATCCTGAAGATTATTATTATCACAACGTTCCAGTATTTGATTTATGAATTCTGCTTTATCTAATGCGGAACTTAATAATTGTCTCTGTTGCGGGGTAATATTTTGTCTTATATCCATAGCTCATGACCTGGATTATTATTTATACATCTTAGACTATTCTGGAATAAAATCAAATAAACCATGGGATATAGAATGTAATTCTTAATACTTTCATGTAATTAAGAGAAAATTTAAATCAAGTCCTAAAGGTATGCCGAAGCAAGGATTATGCCGGTCAAATGATCCTTTATTTACCGTAATTATTCTGCTTTTTATCGCTTATTTTGCTAATATAATGCTGGACAGTACTTAGGTCTTTTTCATCAAGCTGATTAATTTGACTAATTATATGCGTAACAGATGAATGATCAGCCTGTTTTGGAGATGATTTGGGGGATTGGAAAAAAGGCACTGGAACCGACCAGGAAGAGCCTGATGGTTGATTAACATTCAGAAACTTTACATATTCTTTATCCATTATTTTCTGATCATAATTGTTGAGACATGTCAAAGTATCACTCGTCATCTGATCATTTGCTGCATCCTGTAAAAACTCACCCAGTTTTTGTTTGATTACTTCAATACTTTCTTTTTTGATATCAATTACCTGTTCTTCTTTTAGCTTAAAAATAAAACTATCAACCTTTTCTTTTGAACATATATTGACATTGCAGCCTAGCTCTCTTTCCAGAGCCAGTTTGAGATAAACATGGCTTGGAGATAAAACATCATCCTGTTTTGTGGCAATGATATTCAGGGAATTTTCTTCAAAGTCTGTAGTAGAAGCATGTATCTTCAACTCTGAAAAACCATATTTGGCTGCAATGCCCGTGGAGTCAATGCTATTGAACTTATTAATGATTTTTTCTGTGTGTTTCATGATTTTTCCTCACATACATCTACATAAACTAAATCATCTACATAAACTAAATGACTAATGACTAAAAAAAATAGGTTCATCCGACAAATGTGTGGATGAGCTAAAGTAGCTATTATAGCATAAGACTGCATTTAATGGGAACAGGAATAGATTACCGCTGTGATTCAGACACTAGTACAGCGTCAGCCTATTTTTGACCATTCTCAACAAGCACTGGATAAAGTTTTTTTAATTTGATCCGCGCGTCTTCAGTTGTAAATTGCCAATCCACTTTTACTTTTTTATTGTTACGTTCATCGCGCCATGCTGTTGTTTCTTGTATCATTGTTTCTTGATCAGGTATTCGCCTATCCAAGCATTGCCTGCTTAAATGGCTTAACTCTATTTCAGCCATGTTTAACCAGCTTCCATGTTTTGGCGTGTAATGAATTTCAAGCTTATCTAAAATTCTTTTTGCTTCGGCTGGCTCAAATGTTTCGTACAGTGAAGAGCCTGCGTGCGTATTGAGATTATCCATCACTAACACATGCGAATCAAATATATATAACTTATCACAAGTGATTGAAGATCAAAAAAACATGTATGGAGATGGCATAAATTATTATTATTATGAGGAGGAGGAGGATGCTGCTGATATTGGCAAAAAACGTGATCGCGAATCTTTTGACGATACTGATGATTCCAAGAGATATAAAAATATCGATTATAACTTGTTAAATAATGAAATTGAAAATCTTAATTCAATTATTTTAGAAAAAGAAAATACTATTAATAATTACAAATTAAATATTAATGAGCTAAATAATGAACTAGCTACCAATAAACAATTAATTGAAAAACAAGGCGAGCAGATTCAGGAAAAAGATAGCATGATTAGTAAACTGAAACAGGAACTGAATGAGAAAAATGAAAAAATCAACAGACTCACTACAGCAGAAAAATATAACAATATATCGGCTACAAAAAATACGGACGAAAAGGATTCTTACAACCCCGATGAATCTCAAGATCAAAATAAATTTAATGTTTAATTTTTTCAAGAAGCTGTCGTGGAAAATTCAGAAGCCGTTAATGCATTAAAGTAAGTAGGCCAGCGGAACTTCCCCGCGAGCCTACTCACCTTTTGCGGTGACATGCTGTGAATTTGATGACATGGCTGCCAGATTTTCCTGCAATTTCGCCCACTGTTTTTTATTTGCTTTTGAATTGAGGCGGCCGTTGACTGGCCCATGTATCGTTGCAGATAAAACAATCAATGGAAGATTGGGAAAAGGACTTGCCTCCCGTACCTGTTTTTGACTAATCCCTGCACCTAGCGCTTCTGCATAATGAATTTGTGCCGGTAATTACTGCGAAGCAGCGCAAAGCGGCCTTCCCCCACCGGGGGAAGGTGCCCAACGGGCGGAAGGGGGAATAAAAGTTGCA
>JABDEN010000089.1 GCA_013287025.1 Gammaproteobacteria bacterium
GAGTCAATTTTTATTGGAATTTATTATTATTTACCAATATATTTTATTGATTTTGTTCACTTAGATTTAACAAGTTCCGGGCTGATTATTTCTTGTTATGGAATTGGTGCCATATTAGGCGGGTTCGCTGGTGGGAAGTTATCTGACGCATGGGCCCCAGGAATTGTCTCAGCAGTATGTTTATTTCTTCAAGGTATCGTATATCTTGTTTTTTTAAAAATACAAGCAATCATCTTCTTAATGATAAATGTTTTTGTATTAGGCATCGTATCGTATGGATTTATTACGGCAAACCATCTTTTTACTTTAAGTTATAGCAGTGATAGTGATAATGAAAGATTAAAAGTAATTAACATATTATCCATGACATCAAATCTTGGTTTGGGATTATCAGCAATAATAATGGGAGAGATATATGAGATTGGATTTCATTACATATTTTTATTAGCAGGATTTATATTATTTATATTATCTTTCGTCTCATTTATTTCTTGTAGATCACACTCATTAGAGAATTTTTCCGGGGTATATAATAAAAAATTTACCGTTAAAACTACTAAACTCCCTACGCATAAAGCGAATCATCAAGTGGCAGTGTTAATACTTTCTAGCGTATTCTTTATTGGGCTCATTATATCTCAATTGAGTACGACATACTCAACCTATATTAGAGAAATCTATCCAGAACAAGGAATTAAGGCAATTACTATTTTATTTGCATTAAATTCGTTGATGGTTGTTGTATTAGGGGTCCCTCTAGGAGATTGCATAAAAAAATTTAATAAAATTATGATGGTAGGAATTGGGGGGTTTTTCATCGGATGTGGTATGTTTATCCTTATCTTTGCAAGTTCGTTCATTATGGTAGTTCTTGCTTGTGTAGTATATACAATAGGAGAAATCATATTTTTTAGTATGGCACAATATGTTTGTTATCAAAATTCTTCAAGCAATAAAAGAGGAACAAGTTTGGGTCTCTATAGGATGGTATATGCGTCGAGTCGAGTGATAGGACCTGCAATAGGTGCAGCCACTTACGCTAAATATGGGGGCGAGTGCATTTGGATAGTTAGCGGAATTATTGGTGTTTCTTGTCTAATTTCAGCTAACTATTTTAAAAAATTCAATTAATCAATTTTTCACTTTTATACTAATGCAACCTCGTAAAAATTGTGCATCACTAGAAAATTTTGCTCCAGCACTTACATATGGACAATTTAAATGGTGGAATCTATCGTCATTTTGAAATATTTCCATCGATGGTTTAATCGTTCTATGTGGATCGACTTTGTTGTGATAGTAATTAAAGTCTACTGTTTTCGATATCAAGCTGATTATTGTATTTGAACATGTACTATTATCTTTTGCGGATTCTTCAGTGAATATTCGAGTAATTCTTTCCAGCTCACGCATTTCAGCTAGCGTACTTGCTGTAGTATTAGATTTTGGAGAGAAAATATGTGTGGCTGGATGCTGCAGGGAGTAATAGATGGGGCGCTGGTCATTTTCAAAATAAAAATGCGAGGGTTGTAGAATAGTCGGTAAGTATTTTTTTAGTCCATAGGAATTGATAAAAGCCTGTTGAAGAATCTCATTTGGTATTGCTTCATCATCGGATGCGGGAACATAGCCTGGCGCAGCACCTAAAGCAGTAGCTATTAAGTGTTTTGCAGTATCAGCTAAATATGGATTTGGCTTTAAATTACGTTTTTTTTGGATAATCGAAAATGATAAATCATAATAAAAATGACTTCGCTGAAACTCATAATGTTTCCATGCTAATTCAAACAAGTATAATTTAAGTTTTACCCATGCTTTATCGGAATGAATTTTATCTAGCCAATCCTCTGAGAAATAAAGTAAACAAGATTTCCAGTTACTTCTGATAGCATCAGAATCAATTTTAGCAAATATAGGTTCAATTTTTGCAACGCGATCACGAACTTTTTGCCAAGTTATTTTTATTAATCCATTTCTATCGTCATCCGAGCTGATCATTTTCCATTCCTTTAGCAATTACTAAGATTGCATCTCTAAGAGGTGCCTATTTTTAATGATAGTGTGTGTTTTTCTACAGGAATTGCGAATTATGTGCGAATGCCAGAGGACGTGATTTATGATTTATTTATCGGTATTAATAAAACTCCATCTTCATCTTTATGGAATAAAATTATTGAGTTACATAGCACAGTAAGATCTGATCTTTATCAAGAATTAATTAAGATGATTATGTCAAATAATGCTGGGAGGTGATTAGTCAGTATGATTGGCTAAGAAAAAAAGAGGGTCGACGTGCGCTTTTTGCACGACGGGGAGATTTATTTTAGCAACTGTGAAAAATCCCCCCGACATGCTGAAAAACGAATATCGGCCCCCTTTGATAAACAGAGGTCTTTACACAACCGTCGTCCCGCGGCTCGTCCGCGGGATCCAGAAAGCCTTAATGCCGCTCTGGATCCCGCGGACAAGCCGCGGGACGACGAGTTCTTTGACTTGTGTAGAGACCTCTGTTTGATAAGAGGGGCGAATTGCGGTCTTGGGCGACCGTTTTCAGTTGTATATTTCCTGCTATTTATGTATAATTTTTGCCTACTTCAATACATGAAAAAAACCCCATGCGTATCCTCATCATCGAAGACGACAAAAAAACGATTTCTTATCTTTACAAAGGGTTAACCGCTAGCGGTTATATTGTTGATACAGCGGATGATGGCTTGAAGGCGCAACATTATGTGGTCCAGTGTCAATATGATTTAATACTTTTGGATGTGATGCTACCAAAGTGCGATGGATGGACTTTTTTATCTTGGTTTCGTGGTGTATGTCCTGATACGCGCGTTTTGTTTTTAACAGCAAGGGACAATGTCGAAGATAAGGTAAAAGGCTTAGAATTGGGTGCAGATGATTATCTCGTGAAACCATTCGCTTTTTCAGAATTACTCGCACGCATACGTAATTTGTTAAAACGTAAAGATAAGTCCAGTCACGATCAATTACATCTGGCTGACCTTCACGTGGATCTTATTAAGCATAAAGTGCATCGAAATAATATAGCTATTACGTTAACGCCGAAGGAATTTTCGCTTTTAGTTTTTTTGTTACAACACACTGGCGAAGTATTGACTCGAGCGCTTATCGCGGAAAAGGTGTGGGACATTAATTTTGACAGTGATACCAATGTGATTGATGTTGTGCTGAGAAGACTTCGCCAGAAAATCGACGATCCATATGAAGAAAAGTTATTACATACCATTCGCGGTGTAGGATATGTCATTGAACAGAAATAACATAAAATTTTTTAGAAGATTTTCCCTCAAAACAAAGTTATCACTTTTGTTTACTTCGTTATTTTTTTTATTAATATCTATTGTGGCATTCGTATCTTATGGTACGTTAATTCATTTGTTTCATAAGGCAGAATATGATTTGCTTTTCTCAGAAACAGAAACGATAAAATACATTATCCAACAAAATAATATTGCCACGTTGAAACATGAAATTTACGATACGCCAGGCGTGCCAATTAGTGAAGCATTTCAATATTATATTCGCGTAAGCCAAGAAAAAACTAACGTGTATTTAGAAACGAAAGGAATGAGTACTATACTTGCACTAGGAAAAAATACAAATAATAAAAAACTTGAGCGATTCCAGAAGTCAAAAAGACATTATTTTTTAATGGAATCAAGAATGGTTTATCAAAATGAACCTTGGACCATTCAAATTCTTTTGGATACGACTTATCAGCAAAACTTACAAATTAAATATGGAAAATTACTTATTTTTATGCTCATTATAGGGGCATTCCTATCGGGAATTTTAGGATACTTTATTATGAAGCGAAGTATCCGCAGTTTAATTGATATGACTAAGGCGGCAAAAACCATTACGGCAAATTCACTCAATCAACGTATGGATGCAGATTATTGGCCGAAAGAATTTAGCGAATTGGGTTTTGCTTTTAACAATATGCTCGATCGTATTGAAGAGTCGTTTTTACGATTGAGAAGTTTTTCTGCTGATTTAGCGCATGAATTACGAACCCCTATTAATAATTTGATGGGAGAAACAGAAGTCGCGCTTTTACAATCAG
>JABDEN010000090.1 GCA_013287025.1 Gammaproteobacteria bacterium
GTTTTCGAATGATACATAAACTATTGTTACTAAGAGCTTCTATAGCTGATGCGCGCTGAGTGTGGGAACATAAGCTTAACGCTAAAAATTAAATTTGATCTAGATAATTTGTCGCACAGACTAGTTTCGTATTTCTTAACGTGCTCAAATCATATCCCCATTCTCTTATATTACCCATAAATAAAAGTTAAACTTGATTTAACTAGTTGAGTTGCATACAATTTCAAAAAAATAAACGATATTGTTTTAAAAATAAACGAGACTGAGGGGTTAACATGTTCAATAATTTGAAATCAATTGGTTATCACACCACTTTCTTTGCTTATAATTCCGGTTATTCCGCATTAAAAATGGGAATCAGCGCTATTCATTTAGGGATGACAGCTGGTTATTCAATAGCTGCTTGTGCTTATACTATTAAATATTTAACAAAAATGGCTTATTATAGTGCAAAAGACATTCCTCCAGTAGGCGGTGCTCTTTTTGAATATTCCATAGGAAGAGTTGTGCTGCCCAGTTGTGTTTTAACTAACAAAGCTGATTCACTTGCAGCTCTTGCAACTGAGCGTTGGTTAGCACGAATTAATATGCCTCTTGCGGTGTTAAACATTGTACTGATTGCAAGCAAAGCTTCAAAACAACGAACGATAGATGATTATGTAATTTTAGGTACATCGGCGACTAGTATTTATGATTATTTTAATGGACCCTCTGTTGCGGAAGCGCGAAACAAATTGACGAAGGCACTCTCAAATTGTGATACGCCCGAAGCCATTTTGAAGTTTTTTGTGGACAATGAAATTTTAGATAAGGGCGGCATGTCTTTTTTAAAAACGTGGATAGAAAACCAAAATAGTATCGGTGTGAGAGTGGGACGCACGAGTTCACCCGTACTTTATAAAAATCGGAGTCTCTCATTCGGCGGACCTTATCCTATCCATTTATTTCCCCAAAAAAGAACGCAAAATGACGAGAACACATCAGAGGTGATGGTTCCCAAAAAGCGATTTTGAAAACTTAGATCTGTCTTAGCTAACAAACTTTATTTTTTCTTCTCTAGTTTGAGTTATGGTGGGAGATAATTCAGCTTTTTCTCGATTAAATACCGGACTAGAGACAACATCTGATGAAATAATGGTAGCAACGGAAGGAGCTTTTGTTCTTTCAAATACTTCTTTTATTTTGTCATTTAATTTAGGAAGTGAAAATGCGAAGGCGTCTTTGAAACTATCCTTGTTTAAAGATAATCGGGAACATGCAATAGGATCAGATAAAATGACTTCTAAATACTGTAAACATTTATATTCTGAAACACCTGCGAATGAGTGTATGTGTTTTAAAAAATCTCCTACGTCAGAAGATTTCTCGAATAAATGCATGAAAAATTCCGTGTTTTTTAATAAATATTCTAGCAAATATTCCTTTTCTGCAGGAAAAGCACTAAGAATGTTCGAATATTTATACCATTTAGAAAAATAATGCTGGCGTAGCGCTGGATTCATTAAAAACTGTGGAATGAAATAAGCTATTAATTTTTCATATTCGGCAGCGGGTCTTTCTTGTTCGTTCCTATAATATTTTAGCTGTTGAAGGATATAAATATTTGGTAATAAATCAATAATTGTTTTTTCAGAAATAATCTTTAATAAAGGACGATCGGGATAAGTTAAAACCAAGGTCGCGAGTTCGTGCAAATTTGTGATTTTAGCGCGCTCTGAATTATGTCTTAGAAAAGCTTCTTTGAACGATTCTCCTTCTTTTTTTAGCGTCTCTATATCGGTACCAAATTCTTCTGTTAAAGTTTTCTCCCAAAAATCAGTCGCCTTCGCTTCTGCCTGATTCATTTCTGTAAAAAAAAGTGGTTCAGGAAGAGGTGTTGTTGGTGGTTCTATTTGATATTTTATTAAAAGTTCTTGCAGTTCGGCAGATTGCTCATATTGTTCTTGCATCAATGTCTGAACAACAAAAGGTAAAGTGGATGATTTAAATAAATAAAAAAATAATTCTCTATAACGTTCTGGTGTTCTAAAGGTAATATCTAAACAGTCTAATTGATAGCCGTTCAACACAACTGGATTAAATCCATGATATTTATGCAGTAAAGCGAGTAACACCTCAACAACCCGACCCGTGCCCCGCCAAACAGGAGTTAAATTTCCAATCAGCCAAATGAGGAGAACGACATTATCATAAAAAACCTGAGGGTTTTTTTGAACAGACGCGGTATCAAGAGTAAGGAGAATTTTAATAATTTTGTTAATTTCTGGAGTGATTTCATTAATGGACCCTAATCCATGACGCCAAAAATAACAATAGCGTGTATCTAACTTATATTCAGACACTTGCTTAGTTTCGAGTAGTACGGTGCTTATTATTTTCTTATTAAATTGCATCAAATAGCCAACGTTGCCAGGCAGGATGGCTTCTTCAGGTGTATTGTTAAATTCTTCTTTTATCATATGATATAAATGATCATAGCGCCCCCAACATGGGGTAAATGGACTACGCCCATCTTCATCACTGCGCATTTTCAGAAAAATATCAGCATCAGCAGTGTGGTCAGTAAGCGCTTGCTCACCTCGTTTCGTGACAATCAATTTTAAAATGGATTCCCACGATAATAAATCGCTTTCACTTGTCTGCAATTTACTAAGAATTTCTTCCACTATTTTAAAATTAATTGAACCTTGATAAATCTCTTTTTCAATAGCAGATGAAGCATTATAAAATTGCCCAAGTTCATGGAGATCTTTTTTTCTTTTCAATAATGCTAGTTGACTTGCCCATTCGGGAAATAATTTACGCGCGTAATAACAGGCTTGCTTAATTTTCTTAATTTCTGTTTTATATATTTCTTTATCATATTTTGTTTCAAGTTGATTTATTAATTTTTCACAGAGTTCATCAACATCTTGCATGCTAGAATAGCGATAGGCTTTTGATACAATATTAAATATTTTTCTAAATGAAATATTTTTAGGAAAGTCGACCAAAATCTCATTAAAATAACAAAGTGATACTTCAGGAGCAAGCATCTTCAAGATAGCAAGATCCCCAGAATCTTTTGCTAATTCAATCAAAGTTTTTTTGTCTGTATCTTTTAATTCGCCTTGTTTTAAGAGATAAGCGAGGGATTTTTTGGCATGATTTTCAATGGCAATTTCAAAATGTTTGAGGGAGCTTTCCCAACCCAATTTTCCCAAAAACTCGAGAGTCGGAGCTGCATTTTGCGATACTGCGTGAATAAATATATCAGTATCATTTAATCCATTTAAAAATCGTGCATGTTTGAGTGGGTCTTGTTTTTTAAGATTATTTATAATGAAATCTTTGTTTCGGCAAAGTTGCTGTAAGAAATTCACTTCATTAAAATGCACTAAAGAAAAAATAAATTGATCAATATCTTTAATTAACTCATCCGTTAAATCTTTTTCTGCTCGCTGTAAAATATCTGCCATGATAATAAAAGCAAAATGACGAGCTGGTGGATGTTTTTCATCATTTAAGCGTAAAATCTCTTTAAAATTGGCGAGCAAAGGCAAATAGTCTTTCTTTGTTGTTAGTTGTTGTGTATGCATTTTTAGTTCACTAAAGTTTTAAACGCCCTAAATTCGGCATAATATACTGATTATCCAAGCTTAAATCTATGGTGGAATTAATTTAAAATAAACTTTAAATAGTGATCTGATGTAATTGATAACAAAAACCAGATAATTTTTCACAGAATAATGAGGGACAAATATAAGAAGCAATTAAACCTGCAAAAAAGCCATAAACATGTGCTTCCCAAGATGTTTTCACATTTTGCGGGATCAAGTGAAATAATAAACTTCCGAAGTAATATACACAAATAAATGCCAAAGCAATTGAAACAACGGTCGTATGGCGATATGCGCTCATTAAAAGATAGGACCAATATCCCATAATTAAACCACTGGCGCCTAAATGAAATCCACGACGCCCCAGAAGCCAAATGGCCAATCCGCTTAATAAAGTCACAGTTAAAG
>JABDEN010000091.1 GCA_013287025.1 Gammaproteobacteria bacterium
AAGCGTTGTTTGTCAATAGTCCGAATTTGAGTAAGTAAAACTTTTCCCTCTTTTTTATTCATATAAATTTTTACTTGAAACGGATAAACAGTCTTAACGGAAGATGTGATGGCCGCTACGGTTACTCGTGAGCACACTTCGTTTCCTTCATCACTGGAGATAATTAAACATGGTCTTTTTTTGTTAATTTCCGTTCCAACAGTCGGATCTAAATTTGCCCAGTGCACTTCACCTCTTTTAGGAAAATCATGCATTCCAATCTTCTCCGTCCAATGCAGCCCAGTCGGCTATGGTTTCTTTCACATCAGGATCATTTTCAGCTTCTCGAAAAGCGGTTTTAAGCATGTTTTTTTCTTTTTCTAAAGCGCTTTCAATTGCTTTAGTTACAAATTTGCTGAGTCCTCTTTTTTCTACAAATGTGTGAAGAAGCACATTGACATTTTCAGGAATAGAGAACGTAACATTGACAGTTTTCATGGCAGACCCTCTAATAGCATTATATTGAGGATAATATATATTGTCTATGTATATATTTTATAGGAGTGCAATTAAAAGTGAGAGGCTAAGGAAGGTAACCAGGGCGTCCCGCCCTGTCGCGTGTATTATCTTCGACGTTGAAAAGAAGTTCTCTATTGACTTTTGTTCGCAAATTTGCTAACATAACATCATTTGAGAAGGATTCAAAATCCCATACATATGAGGAGAAATCCAATGACTAAAGAAAAAAACAAGCGAACAAAAGATGCGGTTGAAATCCTGCATCGCCGCTATATTAAAGATGATCCAAAGGCACTTGCTGAGCTAGAAAAGATCCGAGCAGACAATGATGTGGCAAGGAAAATTTATAAGTTGCGCACTAAATCTGGGCTATCTCAGAGGGAATTTGCTAAATTAGTTGGGACCACAGCGTCTGTTATTTGCAGGCTGGAAAATTCTGACTATGAAGGACATTCACTGGCTATGCTTAATCGTATTGCCGCCGCTCTCGACAAACGAGTGGAAATTCGCTTTCTGTCTATCAAAAAGGGTTCGCATTCAAAAAATATTTATGCTTTTTGAATATTTGATGTCCACTGTGGCTTCGTTCTCTTGTCCCTATTGTCCCTGTCCCTTGTTTCTTCACCGATACGGCGCTAAGACGATCGTTGCGTTATGTCCAAATTTGTCAACTGTTATTTTGCGCCAACAAGGGATAATTGTTCACCCCAGATTAGGGTATTCATTATCAAAAATTGTAGAGACGATGGGGACTCCAGCGACCTTAGGGACATTGGAGACAGGGACAAACAATCTGATTGTCTCTGTCCCCAATGTCCCTAAGGTCGCTGGAGTCCCCATCGTCCCTACAATTTTTGATGCGGTCAAGCCTGACCTGGGCTGAATTGAGAAAGCACGTTTTAGACTCGTGGGTAAGGATCAAGCGCCATCCTGACTTTGCGGGTTAAAACCCGCAAAAACAAGCGCAGGTTAAAACCTGCGCAAACAAGCGCAGACTGAAGTCTACGCTACAATTTACTATACGGCGCTAAGACGATCGTGGCGTTATGTCCGCCGAAACCAAAAGAGTTGGAAATGGAAATCGAGGTCCGGTTCTGGATTTTCCAGGTTAATGGTGGGATGCGCCATGCCATCCATAATCGCTTTTACTGTCGCTACAGCTTCGATGCCGCTTGCCGCTCCTAAGCAATGTCCAATCATCGATTTGGTTGCATTCATGGCAAAGAACGAATATTTCCACCTTCTAAGTTTAAAATTTTGAAAATTTAACGATTTGACCATTTTCGTTAATAATTTTTTGCTGTAGGAGAATGTTAAAATTCGCTACAGTCAATTGTGAAATAAGTTTTTTTGTTTTGTCATTGTTAAAACAAAATATTTTAGATAATAATTCTTTAGATGCTTGAGAAAAATCTAACTGAAGAACTTGATCTGACGTGAGGAAATCAAAATGCCATTCTTTAAATAATTTATTTTTTATAAGATAGTCAATAGATCCGTTGGTTGATTTAGAAATGATATCTTTTATTTTATTTCTGTTATGCCTGGCGCCAAATATCTCAGATAGTAGATCTGCAGGTATTTGAGAAAAATCCATTTGAAGAATTTGATCAACTGTGAGAAAATCGCAATGCCATTTTGTGAAAAATTTATTTTTTATAAGATAATAAATACATTCGTTGGTTGATTTAGAAATTATATTTTTTATTTTATCTCTACTATATGTGGTGGCAAGTATTTTAGATAGTAGATCTGCAGGTATTTGAGAAAAATCTAATTGAAGAACTTGATCAGCCGTGAGGAAATCACAATGATTTTTTTCAAATATTTTATTTTTTATGAGAAAATAAATAGACTCAGGAGGAAGTTTCGCAATGCAGTTTTTTGTTTTGTTTTTAATACTGCTAAATATTGTAGATAATACATCTACAGGTAATTTTGATAGATTTAATTCGCAAATTTGTTTTTCAGATAAATATCCCCAATGCTTCAGCGAACAAAAATGATTAATTGAATCAATCTGTTTTAGCGTTAGCGATGAAATAATACGTTCTTTAAAAATGGCGTCAAACAACTTTTTCTCTAAGACAATTTCTGAGAAATCAAGTTGCACAAGAGTTTTTATTGGCAATAGTGAAATTGTAAATGATGGCAAAATTCGATCTTTATAAAGATCCATTAATGTTGCTAATGGAAGTTTTGGAATCTGAATGAGCGCAAGATTGTCAATATTATCTTTATTTAAATCGATTGGAATAGCTGAAGGAAATCGATGCGCTTTTATTAAAATTCGTGCATTTATTTTTAAAAGTTCATCCATAGGAATGTTTTTTACATGGGAAATCGTCAATTGTGGAAGTTCATCATCCTGCATTAACTTATATCGCAATAACGAGTGTTCCCACGGCGCAATGAGATCTGCTAAGTGGACGATTGTGTTCAATAAGTTTAATTTTACCCTTGTTTTAAACTGAATGGCTTTGTCAAAAGCTTCAATGCGATCATTAAGATTTTTTTTTGTTTTGGGGTCAATTAGATTGGAGAGCTCAGGATTAGGGTATATGTAGTGGGAAGCAGGCGTTTCAGATAATATTGTATCTAAAGATTTATTAGATTGATAATTCATCGGCTCTTGCAAGGATGGATCAGTTATGATAAGCGTCAGTAAGTGAGGTAGAGCTTCCGGCTCGGCGTTTTTCGTCGTTGCTTCATCTGCAGGTGGAACAGGTTTATCAATAATAGGTTCAGTAAGCGGGTTTTCATTTTTATTTGAGACATCTGCACTAGATTGATTGTTCGGATCTGGTAGGGGCGCGTCCTTCAAGTTGCCAGGTAAAGAAGGAGTTAAGGATATAGTAGGTATTTGTAAATCATTTAAGGAAGTTTCGATGATGGGGTTTGCCTTGGGCGATGGCGGACTTGCCTCTGGCTTAGGTGAATCAAATTTTTTAAGAGTATGGTCGATTAATGTATTTTCATTTGGATTTGAAATATTCGAACTGGATGTGTTGCTAGATGGATTGTTTGGATTGAAAATTACTGTATCATGCGTCTTAGGGGAAATAGAAGGGCTTGGAATCTTTACAGGACTAACGCCTTTAATTATCGGGGATGCAAAATCAGATAACTTAGGTGAATCAATTTTTTCTGAACTGGGTGGGTTGCTTGGATTGAAGATTACTGTATCATGCGTTTTGGGGAAAACAGGAGGGCCGAGAGGGGTTGGAATCTTTACAGGGCTAGCGCTTTTCATTTTCGAGGACGCAGAATCAGAAACATTGCTGTTGGAATGACGAATTTTAAATGAATGACTGTAGAAAGCGATTTTGCAAATTAGATGAACAATGCCTACCGTTAAAATGCCAAGAGCGACAGAACAGATTCTTGCTGTTAATTGTTCCTTTTTATTAAGTTCAACAGCATTACAATGAAAAATATAATAATGAAAAAAGTTTTCAGCTGTTAATCTCATTTTCTTCCT
>JABDEN010000092.1:0-2101 GCA_013287025.1 Gammaproteobacteria bacterium
TTCTCAAATAAATCCTTAATAAAAATGGAACACTAGCATATAATTATTCCTTAATTTAGGATTTTTAAAAAATTATGAGTCAGTCGCTTTTTAAATCAGCTTCACTCGTTTCTATAATGACTTTAATATCACGGATTCTCGGCTTTGTTCGCGATCTCATCGCAGCACAAATATTTGGTGCAACTGCCGCGGTCGATTCTTTTTATATTGCATTTAAAATTCCTAACTTTATGCGAAATTTATTTGCGGAAGGTGCATTCTCTCAAGCGTTCGTTCCTGTTTTATCAGAATACAAAGAAAAACGCAGCAAACAGGATACACAAAAGTTTATCAGCCATATTACTGCTTCTCTTGGAATAATCCTTATTATCATCACAATTTTGGGGGTCTTTGGAGCATCTGGTTTAATTCATTTATTTGCCCCTGGCTTAGATTCTTTACGTTTCGATTTATCAACTGAAATGTTACGAATTACCTTTCCATATTTGATGTTAATTTCGCTCACAGCACTTGGTGGCGCCATTCTTAATACTTATGGAATTTTTGGGATACCCGCAATCACTCCGGCTTTACTAAATATTTGCTTAATCGCTACCGCATTTGGAATTACACATTATTTTGCCGTTCCGGTAGTAGCACAAGCCTGGGGAGTGCTCATCGCGGGGTTCGTGCAATTATTTTTTCAATTTTCTGCGTTACATCGTATTGGATTTCTTGTACGTCCTCAATTTCGTGCGCACGATGAAGGTGTTAAGCGCGTGTTAAAACTGATGGTTCCAGCAATTTTCGGAGCATCGGTCGCTCAAATTAATATTTTATTAAACACTATTTTTGCTTCATTTCTAACAATCGGCAGTGTCACTTGGCTATATTATTCTGAACGCCTCGCGTATTTTCCGCTTGGAGTATTCGGTGTTGCATTGGCTACCGTTATACTTCCTCACTTATCAAGAGAACATGCGGTAAACTCAAAAAATGGTTTTGCTGACGCTTTAGATTGGGGAATACGCTGCAATTTAATTATTAGTTTTCCAGCAACGCTAGCAATGCTAATTCTTTCTGGACCACTAATTGTAAGTTTATTTGCTTACGGAAAATTTTCCACTCATGATGTATTAATGACTCAACAAAGCGTTATCGCCTATGCTATTGGATTGCCGGCATTCATGTTAATTAAAGTTTTATCTTCTGCATTTTATGCAAAGCTTGATATCCGCACTCCAGTCAAAATCACAGTTATATCACTTGTTATCAATGTCATTTTAAGTATGGTATTACTAAAGCCATTGGCCCATGCTGGATTGGCATTAGCAAGCTCACTTTCTTCATGGACAAACGTATGCATACTTCTGTTAGTGTTATATAAACGTAAAATATATTTACCATCGCGTAATTTTTTCAGGTTCATTATTCAGTTATTATTTGCAAATGGCATAACATCAATTTTTTTAATTTATTTCTCAAGTACAACTATCACCTGGATTTCTTGGAGCTGGTATCAGAGACTTTTTCATGTGTTGATTCTTGGCGTAGGCGCTATCATGATTTATTTTGTTTCTCTTTGGGCAGGTAAAATGAAGTGGCGAGAATTTATCATTACAAAAGAAATTGCTTCTTCATAAATTGTAGTGATAATTACGGCACACCACAATTTCAAATACAATTCCAGAATCCAAATTCTTATAAAAAAACGTGAATATTACTATTTAATTCACAACAAGACAGAAAACCATTTTTTTACTGTATCTTCCCCCAAATGATCATAAATATAGGATAAATATCTTGCGAATACGATTTTAAACTCTTCTTTTGACAAACTATTTTCTTCGGTTTTTGGAACATGGTGCAAGAACTCGCCAAAAAATTTTTGACAAAATTCTCCATAATCTTTGGTAAAAAGCAAAAACGTATGCCACATATCATCGATTTCCTGCATTTCAGGGTACATACCACAGGGAAAAAACAAATCTTGATTTTCTGGATTGCGAATACAATCAATTTTATGCTTAACGGAAAGCCAAAAATATTTTAGCAATTCATGTAAAGCATCTTTAGCTTTTAATGTACTATTTGGGTAGTCTTTTTCATAACGTAGTAAAAC
>JABDEN010000092.1:2148-3929 GCA_013287025.1 Gammaproteobacteria bacterium
AGCTTTCACCGTATACACAACTAGATGTTAATGAATTAGATTGCTCTAATTTTCGATTTAGTATTTTTTCTATTAAAAAAATTTTCACTTTTATCTCCTTTAAATTTGATTTTGAATTTACAATAAAATTTAATAACTCAGTTTACCTCCCTAAATAATTAACAGTAATATGACTTTTAAAAATTTAAAAAATACATGATTTAAATGAATAAAACTTATCTAAGAATAAAAAGACTCGAAGGGTTTCGAAATTTGGCGTGAATTTTATGAGGGGGATCAAATAATGCAGCACTAAGTGGATCTTCTATGAAGATGTTGTCTCACAGCAGATAATATACAATCATAACTAATTCTACCTTTAAGTCAATCGCGGTATAAGGAATTTTTTTAAAAAAATCTTATTCCTCATTTCACCTACAAGTTATGCTTGTCAGCATCTGGCAATGAGCCGTCAAAAAAGAAAAAAACAGCCGCTACAAAAATAGCGGCTTAGTATTGAAAGCTCGTGGCTTTAGCCGCGAGTAGTTCACACAAAGAATACGGGATATGTTTGTCGTAAATGTGGCACTCTACAGCTAAGCAGCTTTATGCCGCTGCTTGCTCTTTTTAATTAAAAGTTCAGCGGGAATATGAAGTTCATCGTGCAATTTGCGAATCATATTAAGTGAAAGTCCGCGCTTACGATTTAATATTTCAGAAATACGAGCTCGTGTACCAATGCAAGATATAAGGTCTTTTCTCTCTAAACCGCGACTTTCTATCCAATAGTGTAAAGCATCTACCGCATCAGGGAGATCAATAGGATAATGTTGTTCTTCATATTCACGTACTAAAGTAGTGAGAATATCCAGCTTATCCCCATTTGGCGTATTTTGCTTAGCATTAAATAAACGTTCAATTTCTTTTAATGCTGCTTGGTAATCATTTTCTGTTTTTACAGGTGTAATTTTCATAAATAACTCGTTAAATTTTTTTTACATCAATAAAGTAAATACCATGGGGGCACATCCATTGCATTGATTAGAGAATAATCTTATTGATAAAGTAATAAATCATACTATGTAATTCTTGTTATCGAAGTGCTAATTCCACAGCCAGATGATTTTTGGCTATTACCACTAAATAAGCTCGCGCTGCAACATCAGGTTGTCGTATGCCTTGTTCCCATTTCTCAAGAGTGCGAACACTAAAGCCATAGCGGTTTGCAAATTCTTTCTGCGTTAAATGTAATTTGCGTCTAATTGCTTTAACATCCACTTGTTTTGGGACGATAAACCGATGCGATTTAGTTTTAACTTTTTCACCCTTAGCGTGCTTTAATGCTTCTGCTGCACCTTTTAATAAACTTTCACCTAGTTTAGTCATCTTAGGTCTCCTCTTTATATGCTTTAACAATCAATTTAATAATTTTCTTTAAAGCCGCTTTTTCAGCGGGTGCGATGTTCTCACGTTGACTCTTTTTATAAGTAGTAAAAAGAAAAATTGGGATATCCTCATCATGATAATAGTATATAATTCGTGTGCCGCCACGTTTACCTGCATGCGCATCACTCGGGAGTTCGAATCTCTCCGTGCGCGCTATATGAATTTATTTAATCAGTAATTGCAATTGAAGAACAAAGTAAGAAACTGTTGCAGCTAGCACCAACCAACTCACTTTAAAACAATAATCGATAAAACGATTGCGAATTTCTTTGCGTGCTTCGCCAACTATACCTAATTTCGTTTCAACGGCAGTCACCCGGTTTTCCAACAATGAAAAACGATCTCTCATTTCATGT
>JABDEN010000093.1 GCA_013287025.1 Gammaproteobacteria bacterium
CGAGCACAAGAATTATTATCACTTGGTGTTGATGCGGTATTTAGTAATTGTCATTTGGATTTTATTCAATTTTTTCAAGCACCCTACAAGGAAGGAACGAAATATGAGTCACTTAGATGAGCTTTTGGAACAAACGGTGAGAGCTTTTGCTTCTGATTTACATATTTCTCCAGGACAACCGCCCATTGTCCGTGTCAATGGTGATCTCATGCCTTTGCAAGAATCAGTCATACTGACACCGGAAGATACCAGAGAGTTGATTTACAGTGCTTTCAGTCCTGAACAAAGAACAGAATTTGATGAAAGATTGGAAATTGATTTAGCATATCCACTTGCGAATGTTGCGCGCTTTCGGGTGAATGCTTTTCATCAATTACGTGGCGTTGCAGGAGTTTTTCGTATGATTCCTGCGGAAGTTCCAACGTTAGAGCAATTGGGAATGCCTGATATTTTCAAAAAATTATTAGAATTACCTAATGGACTCATCTTAGTGACGGGGCCAACAGGGTCAGGTAAAAGTACAACTCTTGCCGCAATGATTGATTATGTCAATACGACAGAAGCATGCCACATCATTACCATTGAAGATCCTATCGAATTTGTGCATCAAAGCAAGAAAAGTCTCATCAACCAACGCGAATTAGGTCGAGATACGCGTGATTTTTCTGCAGCATTACATTCCGCTTTACGTGAAGATCCTGATGTTATTCTTGTGGGGGAAATGCGAGATCTAGAGACTATTCGTCTTGCTCTTACGGCCGCTGAAACCGGGCACTTAGTCCTCGCGACATTGCATACCAGTTCAGCACCACGTTCTGTCAGTCGTATTGTGGATGTGTTTCCCGCCGGTGAAAAAAACATTATTCGAAATATGCTTTCCGAGTCGTTACAGGCGGTAATTTGTGAAACATTAGTGCGACGCATCGCGGGTGGGTTAGTTGCGGCATTGGAAATCATGATAGGTACAACCGCAATTCGTAACTTGATCAGAGAAGATAAAATTGCGCAAATGTATTCCACTATGCAAATGGGAAGTAATGTCGGAATGTGTACATTAGATCAGTATTTACAAGGACTTGTTTCAAAAAATATTGTTGATTTAGCAGCAGCTCGCGCCAGTACGAGCAACAAAGAATTATTCTCAGTCGCAGAATAACTTATTTTTCATGATGTTAATCTTCTTTTATTGTTAAATATTGGAAAACCGCAATCTTTAAATATCTAAAAAAAGATATAATAAAACTATAGGCTTAAGTACTTCCATGGATTGATGAAAATCAAATTTGGAGTCAGAAAATGCAGAAAATGCAGGGATTTTCCTTCAAAGAGTTATTTATCACACTGAGCGTTTTAGTTTTATTCGGACTCCTTGCGTATCCCGCCTATCAAAATTTTTCTCGCCGCTTAGTGTATGCAGACATTTTAAAAAGTACGGAGCCATATAAATTAAGCATTGTAGAATGTTATAAAAAAAATAAAGGCTTAAAAGAATGTGATAGCGGTAAAAATCAAATTGCAAAAAATATTTTTGAAATTGGCCCCATCGAATCGCTAACGGTGACTGACGGCATCATCACCGTTATACCAAAAGAACAAAGCGGGATTTTACATTCTGATAATTATATTTTGACACCTATCGTTAAAGATGGAGAACTTCAATGGATTGCATCAGGTAAGGCAATTACCAATGCTTATGCAAGTTGAAGGAGTGTTACATGATAAGTGAAAAAGAGGAAACCTTATGACAG
Organism: Gammaproteobacteria bacterium; assembly: GCA_013287025.1. The sequence continues at coordinate 1,749 of JABDEN010000093.1, forward strand.
GCGAAACTATTTTAGTCATCGAAGATAATGTGGTGAATTTAAAATTGGCCCAAGTATTTTTAAAAAAACATGGGTTTAATGTTTTGAGCGCAACGGATGCCGATGAGGCTTTAATGGTATTAAAAGATCATAAGCCAAAATTAATTTTAATGGATTTACAACTTCCTGGCATTGACGGATTGCAACTCACTAAGCTTTTGAAAAGTAGCCCGCAAACGAAAGATATCATTATCGTCGCGTTGACTGCATATGAGGCGGAAGGAGATGAAGATAAAGCTAAATTAGCCGGTTGTGACGCCTATGTGACAAAGCCATTCGATACCAAGACTTTACCTGATTTAATTGCCTGCTTTTTAAATCGAGAATTTGTCAATAAATAGCAGGTGTTATATGATACTATCGGAAATTGTACTAAAGGTAAAAAGATGGCTGCATATAATTGGGTTGATTACTTCATCATTGGGATTTTAGCGCTTTCCGTTTTAGCTGGTTTTTCCCGCGGTTTTATTCGTGAAATGCTGTCCATTGCCGTATGGATTATTGCTTATATCGTCGCGACGACGTTTGCATTGCCATTAGCGCAAGCCTTTGCTGGATCAAAATTGGCCGGGGCAGGTGCGTCGGTATCTACTTTTTCCCTAAGTCTCAGTTTTATAGCATTATTTATCGGGACGTTAATTGCGGGTGGGATAATTAACTACTTTATTAGTAGCATCGTCTCGAGCGTAGGGCTGGGATTCATTAATCGCGTATTAGGGGCTTTATTTGGCTTATGCCGTGGCTTCTTAATCGTTTTAATATGCCTTTATATTACATTCTTAACACCCTTCGGTAGTGATCCTGCCTTACAAAATTCACAATTATTCCCTCGATTTCAGCCATTTATTGTTCAACTAGAACATTGGATTGCGCCGCAATATGATATTATCAAATCGAAAATGTCCGGTGTTATCGCTGAGGTGGGGAATTTGTTGTAAATTCTTTAATATCCACTATGTTTTTATTATTTCACCTATTTGAGGCAGCTCCTGCCAGGGCAGGGCAATAATTCTAGAATTTATTTTACGCCTGCGTGGTACTCGACAAATTAAATATGAAAATTGTTCAAAGTTGGTAGTAGGGCATTGTTTATATTGACTTTTCACATCATTGGTTGGAAATTATTAATTTTTTATAACAAAATCATGGAAAATATGAAATAAATTTTAGAATTTCCTGATTAAATTTGATCCCTATCTTGAGAAGGGTGATTTATTGGGCCGCTTTAAACTTGAATTTTTGTATAACGTGTGTTATACATTAGTGTAGAGGTGATATTTATGCATAAAGTCGCAACAATTAATACTCGTATAGAACCTAAGCTCAAGACCAAAGCCGAAACCATCTTACGTAAGGTGGGTTTAACATCTGCTGAAGCGGTGAGATTATTTTACATGCAAGTTTGTTTAAATAATGGATTGCCATTTGAGGTGAAAATTCCAAATAAGCAAACCATTAAGGCTATGCAGAATGCTAATAAACGAAAAACCAATAAAGCTAACAGTGTAGCTGAATTATTTAAGGATTTATAATTTAAGCATGCTTAAAGTTGAATATACCACCCAGTTTAAGAGAGATTTAAAGCTTGCAAATAAACGTAAAAAGAATATGGTTGTTTTGCAAAAAATAATGGCTCTCATTCAGAGGTCTCTACACAAGTCAAAGAACTCGTCGTCCCGCGATTTATTCGCGGGATCCAGAAAGCCTACGATGTTGCTCTGGATCCTGCGGTGATCCCAGACCCGTCCGGGGTGTAGGACAATAGTTTTAATCAATTTTCCTTTTCAACCAGTTACTTTTCATTTTGTATTACAAAATCAACATAACGAATAAAAATTAAGGAAATTTTATGGGAAAAAGTTTTGTTTACATTTTAGCAAGTCGCCGTAATGGAACTTTATATGTGGGTTCAACGACTAATTTAGTTCAGAGAATATGGGAACACAAAAATAAAGTTATTCTGGGATTTACAGCGAAATATAATGTTAACCAATTAGTATATTATGAAACACATGAACATATTATAGAGGCTGCGCAGCGAGAAAGGAGATTTAAGAATTGGGGTAGAAAATGGAAGT
>JABDEN010000094.1 GCA_013287025.1 Gammaproteobacteria bacterium
GAAATCAAAAGGAATTGATGATGAAGATGAAATATATTTTTTTCAGCTTTAGTGGTTTGAGTTTACCCATTGCCTATAAGCTCCAACAAGAAGGAAACGAAGTCATCATTGGGCAAATCACGGACATTAAAGACTATGTCATGGAAGAAGAAACAAGAAAGGCCTCTGAAAGCCTTATCCCCCGTGAAAAAAGAATACGTCTGTTTAAAAATATGCTTAAGCTACAACCTGCCGATCGTGTGATCGAGCTTTTAAGAAGCGCAAAAAATCCTAAAGAATATTTCGTTTTTTTTGAAGAAAATAATTTATATCGTTGGGCAGATAGAATTAGAGATCTTGAGGTGGAAGGTAATTTTCCGACAAAAGAAGATTATTTATTTGAAATAGATCGTGAATTTGCAAAACGTTTTGTCAAAGAACACTATCCTAAACTTTATACCCCCGAGGTCATAGAGTTTGCAAAAGTTGGCGATGCTATCAATTTTTTAAAAGATACACATGATATTTGGGTACTAAAAGGCAAGCATGATCATGCAAAAACCTATGTTCCCACCATGAATGATGTGGATCTCGCCAAAGGTCAACTCATTGAGATGCTAAATAATTTCCCCGCGGAATATGAGCGTCTTGGTTTTATCCTAGAAATGTTTATTCCATCGATTATTGAACTAACACCAGAAAAGATGTACTACGATGGCGTACCTTTAGTAACTTTATTAGATATTGAAAATAAATCTTTCGGAAGCGGTAATATTTCCATCCAAACTGGCTGTTCGGAAGATCTTGTTTTTCCGACTTACATGGAAGATCGCATTAACAAAATTTGTTTCCCTCCCATTATCGATACCATGGCTAAACAACATAAAGGATTATTCATTTGGGATGCTTCTGTATTGATTAATAAACGCGATGGAAAAATGTATTTTGGAGAATTTTGCGCAAATCGTCCTGGATACAACTCATTTTTTACTGAGCTTGCACAAACCGGTTCGGTCACTAATTTTTTTGAAAAAATTGTAAAAAAAGAATCGCCTTTTACTCTCGGTACCGTTGGAACTTCCGTTCGTATTTTTAACTTAAATCGTGACGAAGAAACCGAACAAGTATCGGGAAACATTATGATCGATTATCGAAAAGAAATTGAAAAAGATTTATGGTTGTGGGATGTACGAAAAAATCAAAGGGGAAAATTAGTCAGCGTCGGTTTCGATTGGAATTTAAGTGTAGTCACAGGCGCCGGTAAATCGATCGATGAAGCAGTGTTAAAAATGTATCGCAACGTAGAAGGATTTGCCTTTGTAGGTGCTTATTATCGTTCTAAAGATGATTATTTATCATTAGATTATACGACTTCAATCATCAACCGTTTAAATTATGGTCTCGAACGGGGTTTATATCGACTACCATTTGATGTTAAGGTGGGTCAAATTCAAGCAAAATAATCTTATCTGTGCAATAAACTATTTGATTTTTTTGGTGAGTAACGAGCAATCTCACATCGGATTCTATAATTTAAGCTATAATAATGATATCAAGGAAAAAAATAATAAAGGGGATTTTTATGCAATTCTCTATCAAAATGTTAATAATAATTCTTTTTTTTATAGGGACTGCCGAAGCAAAAGTCTTAAAATGCACAGGCCTCGATAATAAGGGAGCCGCATTAAATATTGAATTTAATTCAGATCCAGATGCGCAATCCTTAACCGTGAATGGCGAAGCCCATAAAATTGAAGCACCTACCAAAGATAAAACCGGTCTCGCTACAGAAAATTTTACCGTCGGACAAAACTTAATTGTTTATGATTCATTTATAAAAAATCCGAGTGGAGGCTATAATCTGCATCGATTTAATGCGATGACTGATGAAACTATTTTTGATGTTGGACTTGTTTGCAAAATCGCACCTTAAATTTCTAACAGAAGAAAAAAGCCATTTCAATATGAAATGGCTTTTTTTGTTAGAGTATCTTGAAATTTTACTTCAGAGTTTTCTGAATTTTTTCTGCATCATCAAGATGAATCTTAACGTGTGATCTTGTCGTATTCAAAAATTTCTTCACTTTTTCATTCGTCACATTTTTAAGAAAATCATCGTCAATCATGCCAAGTACATCTGTATGGCCTTTTACCATCATATCAATGTAAGCTTTATCTAAATCATTACCATCAAGAGAATTTAAACTATCTAAAGCATCTTTACCTTGTTTTTGAAGATCTTTAGAAGCATCAGATTCAACAGGGGCAATATTAGTTTTTTTAGCTAATTTTTCTGCGTCATTTAAATTTGCAGTATGCTGTGCGACCATCATTTTTGCATATTCATTAACTTTTTTGCTTGCTTTTTTACTCAGCACTTCTTTAGCAATAGCAATTTCGTTATTATCTACTACTTCAACTGTAGCAAGAATTTCCCCATCTTTTTGTATTTGCGCAGCGGTAGCTGTATTTTTGTTTGAGGAACTAGAATCCATAGCACTCATTGAAATAGCTGGAAGCAAAGAAATGGCCAAACCAAGCATTAAAGTACGAAACTTCATATAAATCTCCTATTTATAAACGTACTAGTATAAATACTTATTGATAACAATAACAACTCAATATAAGCCCTTATTCATCATAGGGATTTCCCTGATTTTTTATTAACCCTCATCACTAATAAAATTCATTATTTATGCTACAATAACGAATATTACTATTCTTTTTATTACTACCGTAAATCCACGCAATGATGTCTCTAAAGAAAATTCTTTCTTTTTCATGGGCTAACGACCTTGTCAAAGACTGGTTTATCCAAAAATTCGAAGCACCTACCGAACCACAAATAAAAGGTTGGGCCAGTATTTTATCCAAAAAAAATACCTTAATTTCTGCTCCCACCGGATCGGGTAAGACTTTTGCGGCCTTTTTAGTGTGTATCGAAAATTTAATTCAACAATCCTTACATCATACGCTTCGACCAGAAACGGAAGTACTGTATATTTCCCCATTAAAAGCGTTGAGTAATGATATTCAAAAAAACCTATCCGTACCTTTAGCTGAAATCAAAGCATTAGCAAAAGCGCGTCATTTGTCATTAGATGACATTCGAGTAGCGGTAAGAACGGGAGATACCCCTCCCTATGAACGGCAAAAAATGCTTAAAAATGTCCCTCATATTTTAGTTACCACGCCAGAATCGCTTTATATATTATTAACCGCTGAAAAAAGTCGCATGATGCTCGCTAACGTGAAAACCGTCATTATTGATGAAATTCATGCAATCGCGAATAGCAAACGCGGCGCACATCTCGCTTTATCACTGGAAAGATTAGAATCGTTATGCCCTCACCCACCATTGCGAATTGGTTTATCTGCCACACAAAAACCGATTGAACGTATCGCATCCTTCATGACTGGATCTCATCGCACACTTCCCAATATTATTTCTATTGATCGTGTTAAAAATTTAAAGTTATGGATCGAGCTTCCAAAAATAGAATTATCTGCAGTCGCATCCAATGAAATGTGGGATGAAATTTATGAAAAAATGGCACATTTAATAACAGAACACCGATCAACCATCGTATTTGTCAATACACGTCGTTTAGCAGAGCGTGTGGCGCATCACTTAGCTGAACGTTTAGGCACAGAAATGGTTGCAACACATCATGGAAGTTTATCCTATGCTTTGCGATTATCTGCTGAAAATCGCTTGAAAAACGGTGAATTAAAAGTACTGGTTGC
>JABDEN010000095.1 GCA_013287025.1 Gammaproteobacteria bacterium
AAAAGTCAAGGAGCTGATTTAATCTTACTGCAAGAATTACACGCTGGATTGTATTTTTGTCAACACGAGTGCATTGAAACACTAGCACAAGCAGAACCAATTCCGGGAGAAACAACAAAATTTTTATCGAAAATTGCAAAAGATCTAAAAATCGTAATTGTAGGCTCTATTTTCGAAAAAAGAGCTCCTGGGGTACATCACAATACCGCTGTCGTTTTTGAAAAAGACGGTAGCATTGCCGGAAAATATCGAAAAATGCATATTCCTGATGATCCAGGATACTATGAAAAATATTATTTTGCGCCTGGTGACATTGGGTTTAAACCCATTTCTACTAGTATAGGCAAACTGGGAATTTTGGTTTGCTGGGATCAGTGGTACCCTGAAGCCGCCAGAATTATGGCATTAAATGGTGCTGATATCTTATTATTTCCCACAGCAATTGGCTGGTATCCAAAAGATACAGAAGAATTAAAGAATGACCTAGTTGACTCATGGGTTACAGCACAAAGAGGGCACTCCATTGCAAATTGCCTTCCAATAGCAGCTTGTAATCGAGTAGGTTTCGAAGAAGATCCATCTCAAGTGACCGACGGTATTCAATTTTGGGGTAACAGTTTTGTGACCGGTGCTCATGGTAAAATTAAAGCTATTGCCTCTCGCGATAATCCAGAGGTACTCATTTCAGAAATCGATCTGAATGAAAGTCGAGAAATGAGACATGTTTGGCCTTACTACCGTGATAGAAGAATTGACGCTTATCATGAAATACTATGCCGATACGTTGATTAACTAAAAATTACTGTGTTTAAAAATTTAAAAAATAAAATTGCATGGCAAATTCAGTTAGCAGCTATTTTCGCATTTACCTGTTTAAAGTATTGAAAACCAATAATACAAAAAATTAATCGACCGTAATTGGTACTAACCACGCGAGATTTTGAGGAATAAGCTTTACATCTAACTGCGCACATTGCTCCTGTAAAGAAGAATCTTCCAAATTATTTGCAATTAAAATAACTTTTTCTTGAAGGTTAAATTCTTTTATAATTTTTATTCCAGTTTGATCTGATTCAAAGTCAAACAAATATAAAAAAGTATAAGCTTTTTTATTATGACTTGTCTTCCAGTTAAAAAAATCTATTGTTTGATCAAAATTTATTACAGAAACTTTTGGATTAATGAGTTTAAAACGTTTTTTCCAAAATTGATGACTCATACTTTTATCATTTAAGATAACTACGATGGTGTTTGTTTGAATTTTTAATTTAGAACAAAACCATTTTGGGGTTAATATACTAGGAAAGGTCAAACGAACGTTTGTCCCCTTAACTAAATCTGATTTAATTACTAATTTACCATTTAATTGTTCCATTGTTTTTTTTGCATGGTATAAACCCAACCCAGATCCGAGGTGTTTATTATAACTAACCTCATGATGACCAATTTTTTTTAAAATAAATGATGGAATTCCTCTCCCATTGTCAGAAATATTTAAATGGATATGCTTATTATTACAATATATTGTTATTAAAATAGCTCCATTTTCCGATAACGCCTCAATAGCATTATCAATGATATTAGAAAGCATTCGCTTAAATTCAATTAGTTTTATCCGAACAAATATTCCATAATTTTGCGGGGTTAAGTCAAATTGAATATTTATTTTTGATTTAGGATATTGCAAGCATTTTTCCGCTATAATGTGAGGAATAATGCCTATTAATAATTGAACTGAAGTATGATTGTTAGTATTAGGAATTTTTTTTAACCCTCTATTTTTTTCTATAATATCATTAGTTATTTCTTTTATTCTGTGTATTGCATTGTGTATTAAAACCTTAGACTGTTCTGTATTAGAATCATTGTCCATCGTTAAAATACTTAAGGCAGCCAAGGGGGATCGAATATCGTGTGCAACTTGTGCAGCTAATTTAAAAATAGATTCTTTTAATTTCCCATCTTCAATAATATTTCTTTGTATATTTAGATTGTTAATAAATTGTGAAAATTTATTTTGTAGATAAATAATTTCAGAAGCATTAGCTGCGGATACTTCAAGTACTTTTCCTGGATTGTCGGATAATGTTTTTATTGGATCCACTATATATTTATCTAATTTTTTTCTTAGTATCCATGTATTTAGCCATCCCAAAAGAAGAATTGGTAAATTAATAAGAAGAAATAATTCAATAATTACTTTGAAATTATATTTTAAAGACTTTGATTCTAATATTAGAAATTGATGTAAACTATTATTAAAAGGTATTGATATGCAAATTGTAAACCAATTTTTTTACAAAATTATAATTTCTTAATGATTTTAATTTATGGCAAAAATTTGAATCATCACTGATAAGGATAGTTGAAAGGTGATATTTTTCTAATAAATCGGTCAATAAAGCGACTTTCGCTCTAGAATCTCCAACAATATCGTTAGCTTGCAAGGGTCTTGCTATAAGTGGATGTATCTCTTGCAATCTATTGAATTCATTTTCTTTAGCATTTTGCGAATATTTGAAAAATAAAATTAATAAAATAATACTAGAAAAGATAAATGCTAATAAAATAGAAGTTAATGATAAATCATTACATAATTTTTTAATTGATTTAAGTTTTTTATTATTTTTAATTGCCATTATTTATCGATTTATAAAATTTCGGCTTACTGTTTTCGCCAATCCCATAATTAATCGCAGCAGCAATAGTTTCTTTATAGTTGCCACATGGTGTATCGTCTTCTTTATAAAGGGTATCGGCTATACCAAATTTAACTGGAATTAAAGTTGCACCGTTACAGAATACAGAATAAATCAGAAGAAAAAAAATATATAATCTAGTCATGCTCATTGACTTCTATTACTCATTGTTAAAGATGCTTGATCTAATGGCATTATTACTAGTTGATCTATATTTATGTGCATAGGCGAATTGATACAATACAAAATAGCCTCTGCAATATCTTGTGGTAAAAGAGGCACAATTCCTTTGTATGTATTTTCAGCTGCCTCCGCGTTTCCTCTATTTCTTACTAAACTGAATTCTGTTTGTACTATCCCTGGCTCAATTAGCGATACTTTTATTTTGGTTCCGCATAAGTCCATTCTTAAACCTTGAGATAGCGTGCGAATGGCATGCTTAGTTCCGCAATACACCACACCTTTGGAATATACACCATGTCCTGCAATTGAACCTATATTTATTATATGACCGCTATTTTTATTAATCATGTTTGGCAATACTAATCGTGTAATATATAGGAGACCATTGATATTTGTTGCAATCATTGTTTCCCAATCAATAATACTAGCCTCCTGCATCTTCTCAAGACCTAATGCCAGTCCAGCATTATTTATTAAAATATCTATATCTTTATAAGCATGAGGTATATTTTCATAAAATTTTTCTACATCATTTTTTTTTGTAATGTCAAAAGATAAATAATATGGATCATTATTGTATAATTCTTTAAATTCTATACTCAACTTTTTCAACCGCTCCAATCTTCTTCCACATAGAATTAATTTTGCTCCAAGAGAAGCAAATTTTCTTGC
>JABDEN010000096.1:0-407 GCA_013287025.1 Gammaproteobacteria bacterium
CATAGAATAATAATCGTTTTTTAGTATGAAAGCTCAGGTGAATATAACTAACGAAAAAATCATAACAAATCAGAAAGATGATATGTATGTCACATACCAACGAGCGGAACAGTTTTTTCCATGGAATTTACAAAATGATGTTTTAAATAGTACCCTGTTCCCTTATTGGACTCATGATGCACTTTATTATTTTCAAGAGTCAATCAGTCGAAAAGTATTGTTAAAAGTCGACCTCCAAACAGGAGAAAAAGAATCAATTCTTGATTATCAAATATTAATAGACGTACTTTCATGCCAGACTCAAAAGAGTAATGTAAATGTCCCTTTGGATCGATTTTCAATGAAAGAAAATCCTTTACGGCTATGTTTTACTTATGAAAAAGATAAGTGGCATTACGATATTAGTG
>JABDEN010000096.1:417-3545 GCA_013287025.1 Gammaproteobacteria bacterium
CATTACTCTTTTGAGAAAACTTTAATAAAATATGAAAAAATCTCGCCTGATAAATTAAAGTCACCCGATAATAATTGGGTATTTTGGATAAAAGATCATAATATTTATTTAACGGATTTAAAATCTCAACAAGATTATCAGTTAACAAGCGATGGTCAGCAAGGAAGCCTTACAAAAAGCGACGGGGAATGGATTATTTGAAAATTCAGAAAATGTAACTGATCGTTTTCATGTGGAAAATTTTTTTGTACATGAAAATTTTGAAGCAGCATTTGCAATGACTCCTCCCATTCATCACATCGAAAAATGGCATTGGACAAAAGAAGGTTATACCCATTTCAGTTGAGCTGCTTTCGTGATCTCCAATTTTAATTTATTCCTTGGTTCCTCATAACCAATAATATTCTGAATTTTTTCATTATCCTCATTTGATAAAATATTCTCAGGAATGTGTGGAAGTATTTGATGAAATTCAGGTTCAACAAGATGTTTTTTTGGAACAATAGTTTTTTTACCATGTACTATATTATTCAAAAAGTTTTGCAAAGACCTCGTGCTACTAAATGTAATTAATATCATTGGTTTTCCGATTGGCTCAATTAACATTTGTGAAACAACACCTGAAACAATACTCACCACGCATGTATTGAGTTGATCACCAAGGACTGGTGCAAGGCTTTTCAACAAAACTGCATATTCAGGTGCAATCCATTGTGCGGTATTTGCTATAATAATTCCCGTTAAACGAAATTGTGAAAGCATAGTCGCAGCTACCGTACCAACCACAATTTGTACCCCATAATGCGCCGCATAATCCATCAAATAAAAACTATAACGTTGTAAATAAGATTGTGCTGAGATTCTTTTCCATTCTTTATCAATATGATCGGCTGTTTCAAGACCGGCATTTCGCCAACGAAGATTAAATTGAACCGTTGCAATAAAATCGATAAAAGTGTTGTAATATTCTTTTTTTAAATCATCACTTAACAATGAAGTATTTTTAAGGCATGTGACTCTTTGACATAATTTGTAGAGCGAACTATTTTCAGGAGAACGCACACGATAGGAATCTTCAATTCGGGTCATCATATAAAGTAATGTACCAAAACGAACTTTGTATGCACGTTCTTTTGCTTTTTCTGCTTTATCATCTGAAAGACATAGTTGATTCAGCACTTCATCAATAATGACGATACGTTTAATATCTTTATCGCGAGTTTCATCGACTTTTCCGAAACCAAAATACGTTTTTTTAGGCTTATATTCTTCAGCGATTTTAATAAAATTTTTCTTTAAGCTTTCGATTGCTGGAGGATTTTTTAAAATATTTTGAAAATATTTTTTTAAAAATAAATTAATTTTGTTTAGGATATCTTGTACTTCTTCAACTTTAAACGTACGTAATCCATCCATATTTCTGGGGTTTTCTTTGATATGTTCATAGAGACGAAATAAATATACGGTTGCTTCATAATCAGTAATGGCTTGAATAGTCGTAATATTCAAACATTTTTTTAATAAAAGATATAATTCACTTTTGTCGGGGCAAGTATATTTATATTCTTGTTCAATCAAGAGTAATCCAAATAAACAGCTGCCTAATGCAGCATCATGTTCATATTTTTCTAGTTTGTTATCTTGAAAAGAGGAAACGAAATCAATAATTTGTCTACGTTTTTCATTGTTTACATTGCTTTTTTGAAGGGTATAGTCTTTTTTTAGATGAAATAGTTGTTCATTTAAATCCATCGGAGTCGGTTTAAGATGTGGCATATGTAGTTCCCTCGCATAAAAACACCCTGTATATTTTTTAATAGTATGCTATTTAAGTTAAGAGAAAATTAAGACGCGAAGAAGAGTTAGGGTTTTATTTGTACAAAAAATTGATTCCCGCGGAAGCGGGAATCGAGATTAAGGTTATATTCTAATGCGTTAGTTTTTTATAACGAATACGATGGGGTTGTTTTGCCGCATCCCCAAATCGTTTGATACGATCTTCTTCGTAATCTGTGTAATTTCCAGTAAAAAAGTTCACTGTGCTATCACCCTCAAAAGCAAGGATATGCGTCGCAACCCGGTCCAAAAACCAACGATCATGTGAAATAATCATAGCTGAACCTGGAAAACCTAATAAGGCTTCTTCGAGCGCACGTAGGGTTTCAACATCTAAGTCGTTGGTAGGCTCGTCGAGTAATAGAACGTTACCGCCACTACTTAAGACTTTCGCTAAATGCACACGATTGCGTTCGCCACCGGAAAGATCTTGAATAAACTTTTGTTGATCGTTTCCTTTAAAATTAAATCGTCCAACATAAGCACGTGAAGGAATTTGATAAGTGCCGATTTGCAAAATATCTTGCTCGTTAGAAAGCTCTTGCCAAACCGTTTTCTTCCCATTTAATGAATCACGACTTTGATCAACATAAGCGATTTTAACGGTTTCACCTACTTTAATCGTACCGGTATCTGGCGTTTCGACACCCGCTAACATTTTAAAAAATGTAGATTTGCCCGCACCATTGGGACCAATAATACCGACAATCGCGCCTTTTGGAACTTGGAAGGTAACATTTTCAAATAACACCCGATCGCCAAAACGCTTGCTGATATTATCAATTTCAAAAACAACATCACCTAATCTAGGACCCGGTGGAATATATAACGATTGCGTTGCATTGCGTTCTTCTTGATAGTCTTTCGAATTTAATTCTTCAAAGCGTGCGATACGTGCCTTACTTTTTGCTTGTCTACCTTTAGGATTGCTGCGTACCCATTCGAGCTCTGCCTTTAAGGTTTTTTGAAGAGCCGATTGTTGACGCTCTTCTTGTTCTAGACGTTTTTCTTTTTGCAAAAGCCACGAAGAATAATTTCCTTCATAAGGAATACCAGCACCTCGATCCAATTCTAAAATCCAACCTGCCGCATTATCCAAAAAATAACGATCGTGAGTGACGGCAACGACTGTGCCAGGATACTCATGTAAAAAATGTTCGAGCCATGCCACACTTTCTGCATCTAAATGGTTAGTCGGTTCATCCAACAATAACATGTCCGGTTTGGATAACAATAAACGACATAAAGCGACACGTCGTTTTTCACCACCGGATAAGGTGGCAATATCTGCA
>JABDEN010000097.1:0-774 GCA_013287025.1 Gammaproteobacteria bacterium
TCGATGTGATGGATATTAAAAAAGATTTATTTACCGTTTTGCAATCTTACACTATCAACACCAATTCAGTGCAAATTCTATCTTTTTCTGATTTTGGTAATGAGAATTTACCAAATTATTATCATCCGTACAAATCGGCAATTTTGAAAATTGGCAAAAATGTCATCGGCTATTTTGGCGAATTACACCCAATTCTTAACAAAAAATTAGATGTTAAAGGTCGTATAAATATTTTTGAATTATTCCTAAATAAATTGCTGATTACGAATCAAAAATCGAAAAATAAAGCTTTCGTTAAATCTGATTTCCAAGTGGTAAACCGTGACTTTGCCTTTATTCTGGATAAGAAAGTGCAAGTCGGAAATTTGGTAAAACTAGTGAAAAATACCAATCAGGAATTAATCAATGAAGTCAGTATTTTTGATATTTACGAAGGCGATAATATTGAGAATGGCAAAAAATCTATTGCTTTTAATGTTGAAATAGTGCCTAAATTAAAAACGCTAACTTCGCTAGAAATTGATGAAATAAGCAATGAAATTATCAATGTTGTAACAGAAAAATTGAGCGGTGTTTTGAGGGATAAATAATTCCAGCGCCAATCACAAAAATTAAATATATGCATCAAATTTATAAATTTAGTAGAATTGTAATTAAATATCTGCGCAAGTTCCTAGCTTCCATCCTCTATGATATGTTCCATGATTTACCACATGCAAAATCATCTCCGCGCGTGACATTGCTCCTTTTTCTCCATCGACAAAATTAAAATTC
>JABDEN010000097.1:784-3225 GCA_013287025.1 Gammaproteobacteria bacterium
CTGTTAGAATGAATATCGTTGAGTATCCTTTTTCGAAAGAATTTAAGGCTATTAATCAAGATTTTATTTCCCTTGGTGATGATATAAGAGCGGTCATTAATAAAAATAACGAAAATAAAAAATAACATGAATCACAATAAAAAAGACAAAAAATTTAATAACAGACCTCAACACGGCAATCCTTACAATATCTTGCCTCCAACCAATGTTTTGGAAGAATATGAGGATTTAGCACCAGGCAGTGTTGATAAATTGCTCACTATGGCCAAAAAAGAGCAAGATCATAGACATGAATGGCAAGAAAATCATCTATTGGTTCATGGCAAAATCCATAAATGGGGACAAATTTTCGCCTTTGTTTATAATGTGATTTTGTTGTTCGTCGTGATCTATATCGCCAATACTGGCAATTCCAATTTAGCATTAAATTTATTCATTGTTAACGCTATTTTAATGGCTTTCGCGCTTTTAGTAACTTTCGTCGAAAGAAGAATAATGAATAGAAGACCGCCAAGAAGATTCCCGCAAAAACCTGCCGGCAATAACAAATCAAACTACAAAGGTAACAATCCAAAGCCGAATAATAATAGAAAATAGATTTGCTAGAAAATCTAAAGTTACTTACGCAATATAAGTCTTGGGCAAATGAGATTACATTTTTATCTGTAAAATCTTTGCCCCAAGGTGAGGCCATAAAAGAAAGAAAAACTCGTTTTAAAAATATCGTCCACACTCTCAATCATGTCTATGTGATTGATTCCATATTTAAAGCTCATCTGGAAGGAAAATCCCATAATTATAACGAAAGAAATACCCAAGATCATCCACCATTAGAAGAGCTTTGGCAGATGCAAAGAGCTATCGATGAATGGTATATAAATTATGCCTCAAATATTAGTGAAACGGCCGCGAGAGAGATGATAAATTTTAATTTTGTCGATGGAGAAAAAGGAGCAATGTCACGCGCGGAGATGATTTTGCATGTGGTAAATCATGGAACATATCATAGAGGATTTGTGAGTGATATGATGTATCAAATTCCCGTCATCCCGCCTTCAAATGACCTGTCGGTTTTTTTAAAAGATAGAAATAAATAAAATTTCTTTATTTATTTTACTAACAATTCTCTATTTGCTGTCGCTATGCTAAAAAATCTATAAAATTTTGAAATAAAAGGTTAGAGGAAATTCATCAAAGACTACGACTCACCAAATTTATGGTATGAGGCATATTCATTTAACGGCGATTAGCCTAAAATGTTGGGTTGAGTTTTGGATTCGATAATGCCGCCGACCATCTTTGGATTTCGTAACTGCGATGATGGGGTTTGATAGGGCATTGTTTTTAAATCTTTTGCGATACCTGCGCGTAGACTAGGCGCTAGATGTTCTGCATTATTTGGATTCAAGTTTGCAGTCCGCATTACATCATTACAACGCCTACTCAAATCTTGCTTATTAATAATAGCAAGATCACTACTATTATCTGGAATTCGTTTAATTAATTCTTTTGTACAACTATAAAAAGCCTCAAGTGAATATTCGTTATTACCTACTATCTTAAGCAACTCCTCATTCGTAAGTTTAGTTGGATCATACCCTATCAAAAGCAACTCATTATTCTTAAATTTAGTCTGATCTTTATAATCTTTACTCATAATTTTTAATTTTTTAAGTTAAACAATTCGTGAATGGCGACTTTAGCAAAACTATAGATTTAAATTTTAATTTGACAGAGTAATTAATTGCTACTCAACTTTATTGTTTTCTGTCTCAATCGCCAGAATTTCCTCGCTTTCAAACACTTCAGCCTCAATTAAATCACCTTCCAAACTGATTTTTTTGAGTTTTTCGATGCGGATATTTTCTTGGGAGCTTATTCCTAATTTTCTCATATTTACGATTCTTGGCAGGAATTTACTATTGAAAGTCCAGGCGAATTTATTGTAGCTATTGAGCGATTTAGTAATGGCATTGCCCATGTCGCTGCCGTGTTTGAACATTGCTCCCATTGATTCGATGAGTTTGCGGATTTCAATCTTTAAAATTTCGACATTTTTTTCCTGACGCGCATTTTCAATTAAAAATTTGGCTTGATATAAAAGATTGAGCAACCCAGCCGGGCTGATAATTTGAATGCGCGCTTCCCAAGCTTTGGCCTCAAAATTTTGATCTAAAGAACGAATAATTTCCAGCATTTTTTCGGTTTGAATAAACATAAAAGTTGTTATAACTGGCGTATTATTTAAATGAGAGAAGTCTTGTAGATCAAGCTCTGCAGCCTTAGCGTTAGCGTAATTACGCTTCTTCAACTCTTCCAAATGGCGCTTCATACTTTCCTTAATTTTTGCCTCAATTTCCTTAATATTTGGCGCATTATTTTGCTCATAGGCTTTTTGTAATTCCAGAAAATGTAGAGAAGATTTGCTATCAATGATCCAA
>JABDEN010000098.1 GCA_013287025.1 Gammaproteobacteria bacterium
TCGTTGGCACAATTTTATTTTCAATTACGTGCACTCGATCGCGATCAGCAAATTTTGGATGATACCGTCACTTCATATAAACAATTTTTGCAATTAACGAAAAATCGTTACAACTCTGGCGTCGTATCGAAAAGTGATGTCGTACAAGCGGAAAGCCAATTAGAAACTGCGCAATCGCAAGCAATTGCGAATAAAATTACGCGCGAACAAACCGAACATGCCATTGCCGTTCAGATGGGAATTCCGCCCGCGAATCTTTCGATTCCATTTGCGCCATTGACGGCAAAACCTCCTGCTATTCCTGGCGCAGTTCCAACCGAATTATTAGAACGTCGTCCGGATATTGCCGCAGCAGAACGGCAGATGGCATCAGCGAATGCACAGATTGGTGTCGCAATTTCTGCATTTTTTCCATCGCTCACTATTTTTGGCAATGGTAATTATACGCATCAAAACTTTTCGCGTTGGCTTTCACTTCCTGGCGCAGGTTGGTCCCTTACCGGTGAGCTTGCGCAAATATTATTTGACGGCGGTTTGCGAAAATCACAAATCATTGCGGCTAAAGCTACCTATGCTGCAAATGTGGCAGCTTATAAACAAACGGTGTTATCGGCTTTTCAAGAAGTCGAAGATAATTTGTCATCACTTTATATTTTGCAAAAACAAGAAGTGGTAGAAGAGCGTGCTTATCAAAGTGCAAAAACTTCTTTGGAGCTTATCACGAATCAATACAAAGCGGGTACTGTCGATTATACCACTGTTATTACCGCACAAAATGCTGCATATACTGCTGAAAAAACTGCAGCAGATATTATCGGCCAAGAAATGGTTGCTGCGGTGTTACTGATTAAAGCGTTAGGTGGTGGTTGGGATTCAAGGGCGATGTGTTTATCTGCAAAACCTCTTTAAATAAGGAATTTGAGCATGGATGAATCGAAAAAAACGCGTGACATCATCGATCAAGCATCAATTGAATCTTTTCCTGCAAGTGATCCGCCGAGTTTTGCAGGACACGAACCCGATGGAAATGAACGGAAAGAACATCATACCAAAAAATTGCAGTTGGAATACTCAAATAAAGTGGAAGCGGTACTCGAGGTTAACGGTAAAAAATATCATTACTTTAGCTTGAAAAAAGCGACTGATGCGGGATTAAAAGATATTCATAAACTACCTTTCACTTTGAAAATTTTACTCGAAAATTTATTGCGCCACGAAGATGGCATTACCGTCAATGCAGATGATATTCGAGGATTGATGGAATGGCTAAAAAATAAAACTTCAGATCAAGAAATTGCTTATCGTCCTGCGCGAGTTTTAATGCAGGATTTTACGGGTGTTCCTGCGGTTGTCGATTTAGCCGCGATGCGCGCGGCGGTAAAAAAACTAGGTGGTAATCCAGAAAAAATTAATCCGCATTCCGCGGTCGATCTTGTAATTGATCATTCGATCATCGTCGATCAATTTATTGCGAAAGATGCTTTTGAAATTAATGCAAAAATGGAAATGGAACGTAATTATGAGCGCTATGAATTTTTGCGTTGGGGGCAACATGCGTTTCAAAATTTTCGAGTGGTCCCACCCGACACCGGCATTTGCCATCAGGTGAATTTAGAATATCTTGCGAAAACCATTTGGTCTCAAGATAAAAATGGTAAAAAATACGCTTTTCCAGACACTTTGGTGGGTACCGATAGTCACACAACGATGATTAATGGATTGGGGGTTTTAGGCTGGGGGGTGGGTGGTATTGAAGCCGAAGCGGCGATGTTAGGTCAGCCTATTTCGATGCTCATTCCAGAAGTGATTGGTGTCAAAGTCACCGGACAATTAAAAGAAGGCGTGACCGCGACAGATTTAGTATTAGTGGTGACACATTTATTACGAAAAAAAGGTGTCGTGGGTAAGTTCGTCGAATTTTTTGGACCGGGACTTCTCGATTTATCCATTGCGGATCGTGCAACCATTGGCAATATGTCGCCAGAATACGGTGCGACATGCGGATTTTTCCCCATTGATGATGCAACCCTTGAATATTTACGCTTAAGCGGCCGAGATAATGAAACGATTTCCCTCGTGGAAGCTTACGCGAAAGCGCAAGATTTATGGCACGATCCTAAAGCGTATCATGCCGTTTTTACGGACATTGTTGAATTGGATCTTTCCGCAGTGAAACCTTCTTTAGCAGGCCCCAAACGTCCGCAAGATCACGTCCTACTCAAAAATTTACCCGACGCTTTTCAGCCATTAATGGAAAAAGTCGCTGATAAAGATAAAGCATTTGCAACATCTGAAAATTTTTCAATGCATCATGGCGATGTGGTGATTGCGGCGATTACGAGTTGTACGAATACCTCTAATCCAAGTGTACTGATTGCGGCGGGTTTACTTGCGAAAAATGCTTCAGAAAAAGGTTTGACGCGAAAACCATGGGTCAAAACTTCTTTCGCACCGGGATCGCAAGTCGTGACAAAATATTTAGAAAAATTGGGTTTGCAAAAATCGTTAGATGCGCTTGGGTTTACGTTAGTGGGTTACGGATGCACGACTTGTATTGGGAATTCTGGACCTTTACCGCCCGCGGTTTCCAAAACGATTAATGATAATGATCTCATTGTTTCAGCGGTTTTATCAGGTAATAGAAATTTCGAAGGACGAATTCATCCTGAGGTGAAAGCGAATTGGTTAGCTTCTCCGCCACTGGTGGTGGCCTTTGCATTGACGGGTACGGTGAATATTAATTTAGAAAAAGATCCAATTGGTCTGGATAAAAAGGGGGAGCCGGTTTATTTAAAAGATATTTGGCCGAAAAATAGCGAGATTGATGAACGTATCAAAAAAATCACGCAAGAAATGTTTCATGAAACCTATGCCAAAATTTTTGATGGTTCGGACGAATGGCGTTCCATGAAAATCCCCAATTCAAAAACCTATGAATGGCAACCGACGTCGACTTATATACAAGAGCCACCATTTTTTGAAGGCATGGGATTACATCCTGAAAAAGTTTCAGATATTCACGCTGCGCGAGTTTTAGCGATTTTAGGCGATAGTATTACGACCGATCACATTTCA
>JABDEN010000099.1:0-2825 GCA_013287025.1 Gammaproteobacteria bacterium
TTTTAATTAACGATGAGGAAACTTTAATACCTTTTAATTCTTTAATGGCAATATGCGTGTTCGGCATCAGTACTCCTTCATACGCATCACCTGCTACACCAGATCCTAAATGCCTACCTCGGATCAATTCATCCTGAGGGATATGAGCCAACGAATAAGCCGGCATACTTAAGAGATGTTCTTCTGCTTCATCACGTTGACGTTTAAGTCCTTTTTGATATCGATAAGCTAGGGTACCAACTGCAATCGTTGCAGCCATGGCGAAAGTACCACCAATCAATTGTTTATAGTATTTCGATAAAAACCAGCGAATGTTTGGGTATTTTGTAACAATGATATTAAATTTAATAACGTTTTTAGGACCTTCTTCACTGAGATAAGTAATTTTAATTGGATTCTCAGAGGATTTATTCAGATTAGGTGGTGATAAAATAGAAATTAACAAGTCATTAAAATCATACCTGGCGATTCCAAAATCTTTCATAGCAACATAGAAATATCGATTCCAAAACTTCATGGTGGTGACCTCTCCAAGAAAGGTATTCAAATAAACTTTAGCAATAGGTTTTAGATCTTTTAAATCAGATATATCCCTAAATAATATAGCCATATTATTCTCAACATACTTAGCAATAATATGGTTAGACAATAAAATATCATCAGTTTTATCACCATCAATTTCGCCTAGTTCTATAAGGTTTTTTGGATCGTCAATCTTAATCACTTTTATATTTCCATCACCTGTTTTTACATAGGCACGCTCACCAGAGATGACAATTTTCTTTGGATACAAGATCGAATATTTGTTAACTTTTATAAGATTTGAGGCATCTGGTGCATTAAAAACTAAAAGGCCTAATCCATCTGCAACAACATAAAGATGATCCTTTGAATATGCTAAACTTGGAGAATAAGTATTCATATTTGTGCATATATTTGGAATAATCAAAGTATTTATTATCTTTAGAACCCCCCAATTCATTCTTACCACAAATAATTTTATTGTCAGCTTGCAATTTTCAAATTTATTATTATCTCCCAGAATATAAAAGATTTCCGTATCAGTAGTAGTGGTGGTGGTAGAGATTTTCCTATATTTTACAATCTCATCTTTATCATCCAGACATATTTGTCCATCAACTCTACCATCCTCCCTACGGTCAGCAAATGCATCTACACATCTACCGTCCTCGTTTATCAAATAGGTGTACATACCGTATCCATCATGAAAACATTCATTTTGAAACTGTTTATGATTATAAAGACGCACCTTAAAAGGAGTGGACATAATATTTCTCTGCTCATCAAAACTGCTAAAACGAAGCTCATATCTCAGAAATGACTGAGTAGTATTTTGAGCTTCATTATCTTTTATGTAACCATCAAGTAATACATCTATCGAATTGAAGCCTATATGCATTGCTCGTGGACAACCATACCATCTAAGGTAATTTACTTGTGGTATACGAACAGTGTACTGGAGATCGGTTCTATTCTCAGGGTGAAACGGATCATAGAATAATCCTACATTTGTACTAAGCCAGCTTGGGGCGTCAACCAAAATTTTAAACATACTGTAATAATGATAATAAATGTCTCCTTCTTTATAAGAATAAACTGACTTTAAATCTCTAGTAAAAGATACCTCAACCCCCGTATCAAGACCAAAAAACTTATCATCAATATAGGTATCATGAATACTTTGAGTCTGCGAAACTGATAACTCCTTTCTCAATGATAATGCAGAGACATCCTTCGTATTAGCACGAATCCCATAATTGTCCGATCCATTTGAACTAGAACGATACGCCCAATAAGCAACTCCACCCATCATTAATGTTCCAAATCCAACCCCCATATAAATTTTCGATTATTCCCAATTTTTTTTGAGGGATTGAAAATCACGGATAAAGTCAGGGAGAATGTGATTAGCATAGCGTCTTACACCATTAACACGCCAAAACCAATTATATTGTTTTAACACATAAGCCGTAATTTTTCCTTTCTGGCTAATGTCTTTAATTACATATCCATAATAATAATTGGGTAAGTTGCTTATGTAGCCGCGATCTAATTCCAGAAGTGTGCTTGCGATTACTAAGTCATCATATTTATTTTTATACCAATATCTAACCTGACCACCCTCCTCCACCATTTCCCAGACATCCACTAACGTTTGGTGCTTTAAAAAAGCATATAATTTACTTTTATTTTTAAAATGGTTTTCTTTTATTAGTCCTGAATGAGTCACTGCGAGGACAATTTGATTGTTTTTATCGTATAACTTCGCTTGAAGAAGAGTGCTTTGATGAAGTTCTTCATTTTCAATTAACGAATCTAGATCATTCATAAATTTCCTCTTTCCTTTTCAAAGATCAATGGCTTAACTGGGGTACTTTATCATTTGCTATCTGTGGAGTGAAACGAGCTGTTTCTCCACTGGGGCCTGCAGAAAAAATACTTAATTCCACTAATGGGTCTTTCGCTGGTTCTAGGCTAGCTTTATATTTTTTTAATCGTGTGACTATCTCGTTCATGGGAGGTCGTTTTTTTGGATCAGTAACCCAACAGCTTTCAATTAATTCTTTAAATTCTTTTGAGCAACTCTGTGGAATAGTTTCTCGCACATTAGATTTAAGCACCCAATCTTTGATTAGATCTGAATTTGCTTTCTCAAAAGGAATTTTTTGAGTCACTAACTCCCATAATAACACACCAAAACTAAAAACATCTGATTCCTTAGTCACACTTTGTTTCCCTGAGATTAATTCAGGTGCCATCCAGGCAATCGTTCCACTCATACCAACTTTCTTAGGCTTGATGGT
>JABDEN010000099.1:2835-3026 GCA_013287025.1 Gammaproteobacteria bacterium
ATCCGTTAACTTTGCATGCAATTCATTATTTTCTTCATGTAACAAAATATTTTGACTTTTAATGTCCCCGTGGATGATAGGTTTTTTCTGATTATGTAAAAAAGATAATCCCATCGCTATTTGTAATGCAATGTCAACACGCTGTTTTTCAGTTAAGGTATTTTTCTCTAGATAACTAGTCAAAGATCCTT
>JABDEN010000100.1:0-1971 GCA_013287025.1 Gammaproteobacteria bacterium
AAAGGCACCCATTCTTTTTCACCACCCGCAATGAGATCAAGCTCATTTTCTAATTTTGCAGTGAAATCATAATCCACATATTGCGTAAAATGTTGCGTTAAAAAACGATTCACAATACGGCCCACATCTGTCGGGCGAAAACGTTTCGTTTCTAAAATGACATATTCACGATTTAATAAAGTATAAATAATCGCAGCGTAGGTCGAAGGACGACCAATGCCATAATCTTCGAGTGCTTTAATTAAAGTCGCTTCGGAATACCGCGGCGGTGGTTCTGTAAAATGTTGGTTGCAATTCAATTCAACAAGTGAAACGATTTCACCTTCTTCCAATGGCGGAAGAATTTTTTCGTCATCCGCGTCATTTTTCTTCTGATCATCAAAATCTTCTTGATAAACGCGAATAAAACCAGGATCCGTAATCACAGAACCTGTTGCATGAAAAATATTGTTTTCACCACATTCCAAATCAACAGAAACCGTATCAATCGTTGCATGAATCATTTGACATGCAACCGTACGCTTCCAAATTAAGTCATATAATTTAAGTTGTTCAGGATTTAAATGTTCTTTTATTGAATCCGGTGTGCGTAATGCAGAAGTCGGACGAATAGCTTCGTGAGCTTCTTGCGCATTTTTGGCTTTGGTTTTATAGACACGTGGTTCATCTGGGATCTGATCTTTCCCATATCTTTCTGAAATAAATTGACGTAACTCAGCAATTGCTTCATCCGCCATATTAACGGAATCGGTACGCATATAAGAAATCAAACCGACAGCGCCGCCACCAATATCGATACCTTCATACAATTGTTGGGCGGTGCGCATCGTGCGTTGCGCAGTAAATCCTAATTTGCGGGCGGCTTCTTGTTGCAATGTCGATGTAATAAAGGGGGCTGCAGGATTACGCTTTCTTTGTTTTTTCTCAACTTTGATAACACGTAATTTGCCTTTGGCTATTTTTAAAACTTTATCGCGAACGGCATTAGCATCTGCTTCATTCGTTAAAGAAAACTGCTCGAGCTTCGCACCTTCAAAATAGGTTAATTTCGCTTTAAAAGGTTGATCTTTGGTATTGAGGTCCGCGAAAAGATCCCAATATTCTTGGCTTTCAAATTTTTCAATTTCTTCTTCACGCTCGACAATCATCCGCAACGCAGGGCTTTGTACGCGACCCGCAGATAATCCGCGACGAATTTTACGCCATAATTAAAACCTACTAAATAATCGAGGGCACGTCTTGCTTGTTGAGAATTGACAAGATCCATCGAAATTTCTCGAGGATTTTCGATTGCCGCTCTGACCGCAGCGCGCGTGATTTCATGGAAAACCACACGATGTACGGGTTTATCTTTTAAGGTTTTTTTGTCTTTTAAAATGGAATAAATATGCCAGGAAATTGCCTCACCTTCGCGATCAGGATCGGTTGCGAGATAGAGCGCTTCGGCTTTTTTCATCGCAGTAACGATGGCCGTCACATGTTTTTTATTTTTTTCGATCAGCTCATAATGCATCGCAAAATCATGGGCGGTATCTACCGCACCTTCTTTGGGTAATAAATCCCTGACATGCCCATAAGAGGCAAGCACACTAAACTCAGTTCCAAGATATTTTTTAATCGTTTTCGCTTTAGCAGGCGACTCAACGATAACGAGATTTTTCGACATACAACGAATTATCCTTAATGTAAAACATCAAACGCATCAGCAAGCACCATATCTTGCATAAGTGTTAATGCTGATTTTTTTTCTGGTTGGCTGAAAAGTACCATCAATATGACCCATTTGATACGTCCAAGATCCACTTCCCTAGGATCTAAAGCCATCACTCGATCAATCGCCATTTCTCGGGTCATGGGGTCTAAAATACCGACTTGTTCTAAATATATCAAGAAACCTCTACCATCTACTCCAATTCGCTCCGCTTCTTCCGGTAGATAATGACGAATGGCATGTGGGGCGACTTTGGGGGC
>JABDEN010000100.1:1981-2567 GCA_013287025.1 Gammaproteobacteria bacterium
TTTGGGGGCATCTGCGACGGATAGCTGGAATTGCACCAAGCCATCTAACCATTGTAATGCACGATTAATTTCGTAACGATCAAAACCAATTTTCTCAAGTTCTACTATCAGAGTTTCATTATCCATCTTTAATGCAGCGTTGCTATCCATGTAGTTTTCGAACAAAAACATCAGTATTTCAAACATAGTGTCCACTCATTTAAGGTTGCATCATTGACGAATTCGGACATATCCACCAGGAACATTCTGAATATATCCCTGCAACTCCAAATATAACAGAATGGAGGAAACTTCGCTCGTCGTCAATCCAAAATGTCGGATGATAACATCCAATGGCGTGACTTCATAACCTATATTTTGCAATATTTTCCGCGATTTTTCATCGATGCAAGCCCCATCTTTTATTGCTAAGTGTTTGAATTCTGACAAAATATCTTCCACACATTCCACCAATTTAGCTCCTTCTTTTAATAGTTGATGGCATCCTTTGACTAAAGGATTGTGAATAGAACCCGGCATGGCAAAAATCTCCCTTCCCTGCTCCAAAGCAAAGCGCGCGGTGATCAAAGAGCCGCTTTTCAACGCC
>JABDEN010000100.1:2577-3017 GCA_013287025.1 Gammaproteobacteria bacterium
TCGATGACCAAAACCCCCAAAGAAAGACCGCTAATAATGCGATTGCGACGGGGAAAGTTCTTTGGTTTTGGCTTTTCATCCGGGGGAAACTCAGAAATAATCACGCCTTTCTCTAAAATCTCTTCCCTCAACTTCCGATGGGAATATGGATATATATTATTAAGTCCTGTACCGAGAACCGCGATGGTTTCGCCCCCGCTCTTGATCGCACCGCGATGCGCTGCCGCATCAATTCCCAATGCCATACCACTTGTGATAACCATACCTTTTTGAGTAAGTGCACCTCCAAAATATTCGGCATTTTCCTTGCCCATGAGCGTAGGATTTCTTGATCCCACAATTGCAATTTGTGGTTTTGATAAAATGTCACTGTTACCTTGGGTAAATAATAGGAGCGGCGCATCATGTATTTCACGTAAGAGTGACGGATAATTCATATG
>JABDEN010000101.1 GCA_013287025.1 Gammaproteobacteria bacterium
GCTTTAATCATTGATTGACAAGTGCCGCTGGTTATGGAGAGCGCGGTAGTCCCTGAATTACTTTTTGTTTCTGGATCTGCTTTCGCTTCGAGTAATGACTTTACAATCGTCGAGTTACAACTATGAGCAGCTTTCCAAAGCGGAGTACAACCCCATTCATCTTTTGCTTCAAGATTCGCTTTCGCTTCAATAAGGGCTGTAACAATAGCACTGCGTTCTTTGTCGGTGGCCTTCAAAAGCGGGGTGTAGCCTTGTTCATCTTTTGTTTCAAGGTTCGCTTTCGATTCGATAAGCATCTTGACTGCAGCTAAATGTCCTTTGTGTGCTGCTGTCCAAAGCGCGGTGCAGCCATTTTTATCTTGTGCATCGATATTAGCTTTTGCTTCGATGAGTGCGGGTATTGCGGCGGAATTTGTTACAGCTGCGGCTATAAGCGGAGTATATCCATCTTGATCTTTTGTCTCCATACCTGCTTTAGCTTCAATCAATGCAGCGGCAGAAGCTACATTACCTCTACAAGCCGCCCAGCGAAGTGGGGTACAGCCATTTTTATCTTTTGCTTCAAGATCAGCTTTAGCCTCAATTAACGCAACAACAGACTCTGAATCATCATGGTATGCAGCCCATAAAAGTGTAGTATTACCTTCTTTATCTTTTGCTCTGACATCTGCTTTGGCTATTATTAAAATTTTCACTATTTCAGTGAGCGAATGTTTCGTCGCTTCAATAAGAGGAGTGCTATCATCACTATTTCTGGCATTAACATTCGGTTTAGGTTCTACATCTTCAATGAGTTTTTTCAGGAGAGTAATTTTTTTTTTATCAATCAGAGAAAAAAGAAGTTCATCTGCTTTAATTTGATCATTGAGTTCTTGAAGTGTGATTCTTTCTTTTGATTCTTTGTTATTCTCAGTATTTCTGACATCCATACATAATCCTTATAATCCGTAATTATTTTTTTTAAGCCGCGGTAGTTTACATAAAAAAGGAATCTTTGTCATGCCAGCATGTTTTCCGCTTCCATCCAGCTTTGTCTGTCATTCCCGCGTAGGCGGGAATCCATTCATAAAATTATACAAAACCCGAAATTTATTACTCAATTTATCGGGATAATTACCAATGGATTTCCGCCTACGCGGGAATGACAGGCAGATCTGGATGTAAGGCTAATAGCTTTCACATATCCACCAACCGCATCCCTTCTTCCGGATAACGATTACCCGCAATGGCCTCGGGACTAAAGAGCACATCAAGCCTATTAATATCTTCATCGTTTAAATGAATTTGCATTGCTGCAGCATTTTCTTCTAAATATTTTCGTCTTTTTGTGCCTGGAATTGGAATAATCTTTGGTGACTTTGCGAGTATCCAAGCAAGAGACAACTGTGCGGGCGTACAGTTTTTTTCAACCGCAATTTTGGTAAGTTCTTCCACGAGCATTTGATTTTTTTGCACATTCTCTTCTGAGAAGCGAGGTAAAATTTTTCGAAAGTCATTATTCTCGAGTGGTTTTTCTGAAGTAATTGTATTTGTTAAAAAACCACGTCCCAATGGACTGTATGGAACAAAAGAAATGTCTAATGCTTCACAAAGTGGAATCATTTCATTTTCTGGTTGTCTTGCCCATAAGGAATATTCTGTTTGTACTGCCGTAATAGGATGGATCAGATGCGCCGTCTTTAATGTTTTGGCACTCACTTCTGATAATCCTAAATAACGTACTTTCCCCATAGCGACTAAATCAGACATAGCGCCAATGGTGTCTTCTATTGGTGTCGTCGCATCAACACGATGTAAATAATATAAATCAATCTCATTGATGCCAAGGCGTTGTAAACTCGCATCACATGCTGATTTCACATAGTCAGGATGACCATTGATGACCCTAGCTCGTGGATTATTCACATCTCTGACAAAACCAAATTTGGTTGCTAAAATCATTTTTGATCGATGGGTTTTTAATATTTTCCCTAATAAAATTTCATTAGCGCCAATACCATACATGTCGGCAGTATCAAAAAAATTAATCCCAAGATTAATCGCATGATGTAGCGTTGCAAGTGATTCTTTTTCATCTGTCGATCCGTAAAATTCGGACATTCCCATACATCCTAAGCCAATAGATGAAGCTTGTAGCTCTGTATTACCTAATTGTCGTAATTTCATCAATTTTCTCCATTTAATGGTGTATAAAAAAAATATATTAAAACAAAGTGACGATAGCACAAATAATAATGTTGGTGAGATGAATGAGGAAGGATTAGAATTTGGCTCCCCGAACTGGACTCGAACCAGTGACCCTGGAATCTTATTTAATGTCTTTAATGTCGCGTTTAAAAATGTTTATACCGCGAGATAAAAGTATTTTCATCAGGGATTGGTAAGGAACATCCTCTTTATTGGCCAGCGTCTTGATGTTATTTAAAAGATCCTCAGGTAAACGTAATGAAATTGTCTTGGTGGATGGCTTCAATTGAGGAAAGCTTCCTCGTTTAGCATGGGACCAATCAAAATAATCCGCTGAATCATGTTCTTGCCAAAATTTAGTTTCCTGGGCTAAGGTTTTAAATTTAGGTAATTTTTTAAGATTTTTCATATTGATCACGCTCCTTTTTGCTCATATCGCGAGCTGAAATTACTCGTATTAATTTATGTCGTATAGTAAATGCAATAAACAGCTTTCTATTCCTATCCGTTTTCCCTAATACGTATAATCTTTTTTCGTGCGCAGAATGTTTTTTATCTTCAAAAAGTAGTAGTGGGTCATTAAAGAAAACTTGCTCGCACTCCCATGAGAGTACACGATGTTTTTCCTGGTTTTTATTCCAGTTACCATCATCCCACTGAAAGCCAATGCATTGTTTAAAAATTACTTCATCCATGAATGATATTGTATATTACTATAATATACAAATCAAGGGTTATCTTTATGGTATTGTTGCCGATTATTGTGTATTTTCGCTATTTGATTGCATCAATTAAAAATTTAATTTTTATTTA
>JABDEN010000102.1 GCA_013287025.1 Gammaproteobacteria bacterium
CGGCACGACGTTCTGCATTGACGGAAGGTTGGATGGTATCTCCTACTGTAAAAGTACCATGTTGGCAAACACCAATGTGAATAAACGCTTTGCCATTTTTTTTTGTGTCATTCACTTCAAAAACCGCGGAGCCGTTTTTTAAAAATCCCTGATCCCCCACTTGGCCACCGGATTCGGCATAAAAAGGTGTGCGGTCAAGAATAATTGAACCTGTTTCACCTTTTTTTAACGTATCGACCGCTTGATCACCGTGGTAGATCGCGATAATTTGACTGGATTCTGTTTTCGTAAGGTCTTCGTATCCTGTAAATTCAGTCTCGGTGTTAAGATGTGCTCCCACATGATAATCTGCGGTAAATTTGCTGGCATCGCGTGATCGCGCACGCTGTTCAGACATGAGTGTTTCAAAACCATCAAAATCAATCGATAAATTGCGCTCGCGTGCGATATCTGCGGTTAAATCTGCGGGGAACCCATATGTGTCATATAATTTAAAAACAACATCCCCGGGAATAATATGTTCTTTAACATTTTTGATGGCGTCTTCAAATAATTTTAATCCCGTTGATAAGGTTAAACTAAATTGTTCTTCTTCTTGTCGTAAAATATTTTTAATGTAGTTTGTTTTTTCTGCTAATGATGGGTAAGCGTCGCCCATTTCGTTTGCGAGGGGTTGAACTAGCTTGTTAAAGAAAGGTTCAGTCAATCCAAGCGTATTACCATGTCGTAATGCACGTCGAATAATTCGACGCAAAACATAACCGCGACCTTCATTGGAAGGTGTCACGCCATCTAAAATTAAAAATGCACACGATCGAATATGGTCCGCAATAACACGTAATGAAGTGTTGGTTAAATCATTTGTCTTTGCGAGCGAAGCAATGGCTTTTATTAATGCTTGAAAAAGATCAATATCGTAATTGTTATGCACGCCCTGCATCACCGCCGCAATGCGTTCCAATCCCATACCAGTATCGACAGAAGGCTTCGGTAACGGCGTCGTCGCACCATCCGCCGCACGATCATATTGCATGAAAACTAAATTCCACACTTCGACATAGCGGTCACCATCTTCATCGGGACTGCCGGGGGGTCCACCAGGAATATGTGCGCCGTGATCGTAAAAAATTTCGGTACAAGGACCACAAGGACCGGTCGGCCCCATTGACCAAAAGTTGCTGTCATCTCCCAAACGTGAAAAGCGTGTAGGGTCAACTTTTATGTCATTCAGCCAGATAGACTCAGCTTCTTTGTCATCTTTGTAAACGGTCACCCATAATTTTTCTTTGGGGAGTTGTAACACTTCTGTTAAAAATTTCCATGCAAATTGAATCGCCTCAAACTTAAAATAATCGCCAAAACTAAAATTGCCGAGCATTTCAAAAAAAGTATGATGTCGCGCCGTATATCCTACGCGTTCTAGGTCATTATGCTTACCACCTGCCCGAACGCAACGTTGTGATGAAGTGGCACGTCGATAGGGCCGCGATTCTTTGCCAAGAAAAACATCTTTAAATTGCACCATGCCCGCATTCGTAAATAATAGTGTCGGATCATTATTCGGTACGAGTGAGCTGCTTTCGACAATTTCATGATGGTATTCTTTGAAATAATTTAAGAAAGCGCTGCGAATTTCATTAGTGGTGCTTGGTATATTTTTTTTGGAAGACATAATTCCTGACCGTTAAAGAGTTCTAATATTAGGAACAACTGATTCAATTTGTTCTTGGGTAAACCCCCGTTGTTGCAAATAACGCATTTGTTGCATGCGTGCCTTAAAATCTATCGGGATTTGATTTTTGAAGCGTTTCACCCACACTTCTTTTATCAATTCAAGCCAAACATTATCGTTGATAAAAAGATGTTTCTCAATCATCTCTTTATTAATCCCGCGCGATATGAGTTCAGATCGGATATGTAAAGGACCATACCCACGATTCCGACGATATGCAATGTAATGTTCCACAAAACGTGAGTTGCTTAATAATTTATCATCGATCAACGTTTGAATGACCGATTGTATATCGTCCATCTCAAATTTTTTGTTTTTTAATTTTTGAAATAATTCTTTTTCCGTATGATCACGACGCGCAAGTAAAAAAAGTGCTGCGCGTCGAATCTCGTCTAGATTGCTCAGGCGACCGTCTCCTCGGTTTCGTCTTCGTCAACTTCCGATTTCACAGGGATTTTTTGATCAATAAGTAATTTTTCACGAATACTCTTTTCAATTTCTTCCGCAATGGCCGTATGTTCTTTCAAAAAAGTCCGCGCATTATCTTTACCTTGACCAATGCGTTGGCCTTTATAGCTAAACCAGGCTCCGGCTTTATCAACAAAATTATGTAGTACACCGAGCTCAATAATTTCGCCTTCGCGGGAAATTCCTTGGTTATAAAGAATATCAAATTCCGCCTGTCTAAAAGGAGGGGCGACTTTATTTTTGACAACCTTCACGCGTGTTTCGCTACCGACGACCTCGTCACCATTTTTGACATTCCCAATGCGGCGAATATCTAACCGGACAGAAGCGTAAAATTTTAGTGCGTTGCCGCCCGTTGTCGTTTCTGGATTGCCGAACATAATGCCGATTTTCATACGAATTTGATTGATGAAAATCACTAATGTATTGGAACGCTTGATATTGGCGGTCAATTTTCGCAAAGCTTGTGACATCAAACGTGCTTGTAAACCCATGTGTTGATCGCCCATTTCGCCTTCAATTTCCGCTTTGGGGGTGAGGGCAGCGACGGAGTCGATGACAACAATGTCGACCGCGCTTGAGCGGACTAACATGTCGGTAATTTCGAGTGCTTGTTCCCCAGTGTCTGGTTGAGAAACT
>JABDEN010000103.1 GCA_013287025.1 Gammaproteobacteria bacterium
TAACTCCGAAGCAAAAAGATTTAATTGATTTATTATTTAATTCCGACGAACAGGAATTAACTTATTTACATCACAATCAAACTCTCCAACAGAAAAAAGATTTTATATCCCGCACATTTCT
Organism: Gammaproteobacteria bacterium; assembly: GCA_013287025.1. Next base: position 122 of record JABDEN010000103.1, read on the forward strand.
CGAAACTTTATTTTGCGGTCAAATATTAATGTCCGAATTATCACCTGAAGATAGAGAAAGAAATGCGCCGGCAATAGCTCTATTTATCCTGCATTATACCCTTAATACTATAAATAATTTCTTTTCATATACCGGAGCAATGGATCTGGAGAAATATTTACTGATGTTAAATAGCAATTCTTCCGATAAAATCGATTCCCATGCTAAACGATTTATTGCAGCCCTTGCTGACGACGACTTCAAAATATATTTAGTTGGACAGATCAAAAACATTATTTTGGATTACGATGATGATTATCTTTTGCAACAGGCTAAAGATGGTGCTTTGATGCATTTTTACTCAAGGATAGAGTTTTTTAAGCCTGACCTTACAGGAATGTCGTCAATTGATGATTCGATACTTTACCATTTTAAAATTGCTAGATTGCTTGAAGTAGTACTCGATGAATATCCAGATGACTCTACCATTAAAGAGCTTAGAGCTTGGTCTAAAACCCCGGAAATACAAAAATTAGAGAGATATAATGGGGGTTATATCCAAAATACATTCTATGACACTTTAACCGCTTGGTTTATTTGTATTTTTACACTAATAATCACTGAGCTTCTTTCGAATTTTTCTTCTACACCATTATTAGAAATTTTGGACTTCAAAACATTATTAGCTATTTCAACAATTCTTCCAATTGGAGTGGCTACATATAAAGGATTGCAATGTGAAACTATTCCCAGCCGATTAGCTATTGATTCATCGAAAGAAAATTTCAAGCAATATTCCGCTAGAGCCCTCAGAGGATTTAGCATTGATCTCCATTATGGAAGAAGCACCGAGGAACATAAGAGCAGACCAGCGGATCTTACTCCCATAACCCCCAAAATTGTGCATAACCCTTCATATTTTGAAAAGGTTGGTGGTAAGTTACAGCCTGTAGGAGAAGAAAATTCGGAAAGGAAAGAACCAAAAGTTAAAACAAAAGGAACTGCTGATCCTGAAATGCAAAAAGCTGAAATCAAAGAAACTGCAACCAAAATAGCTAAAAAACCGGAATTTTTCTGTGGTGAGAAAATTCATCGGATAGAACATAGAAAGAATACTAATGAGTTTATTCTTGTTACTAAAAATGATTTCGATAACTACGATTCTGTCCATCAAAATGAAATCAACACTAAAATTTTTGATGGAGCCCGTGATGGCGAGTTAAGATTTGGTCCGCATGAAATAATTGCCTACAATCGTGAAGAAGGTTACAAAGTAAGATTAACCAGTGGCGGCAAAAGAATTCCGGTTTTGAAGTATGAATTAACAGAAGAACAAGCTTTAAGATTTTTAGGACATGAAGGTAAAGTTACTTTATATAAAATAAATGGTGAAGCTTTGGAACATGATAAAACAATCACAAATAGAGGTACGCAACAAATAGATTCAGCTAAGTTATTTGCTGCAGATAAAAATGAGGAAAAAGAAAGAAAAGAAGAAAAACCTGCAAATGATGTTAGCGTGACAACTTCATCAGCGCTTAGAATGCATGTTAGACAGAATCAATGAAATTAAGTTCCAAATTTAATGCGATCTTGATCGCGAACTTGATCTTCGAGGATATTGATACTTTCTTCAATTTCACCAGCAGCGTCGAAAGTAGCGATGTGGGCTACGGCGTCACCGTTATTGACTAGAGGAAGAGTTATCAAGCCAATTACAATTCCGCCAACATGGGCTTCGACACTGAATTTATGTTCACCAAACGGATCGGAAATTACCCCGATAATTTGGCCTTTTTTTACATAATCACCTAATTTCTTTTTCAAAATTATCGTGCCGCTATGCGGAGCGCGAACCCAATAGCTGGCGCGAGTGATGAAGGTTTCGCGTTTTTTGGTTGGACGGCTGAATTTATTATCTAACATACCGATTTTGCACATTAAGGAAATAATTCCCTGTAAACCAGCATCAGCGATTTTTTCGTTGAATCGTAAGGCTTCGCCGCCTTCAAATAATAAAAGTGGAATTTTTAATTCTTGTGCCGATTGCCGCAAAGATCCGTCGCGCACATTGGAATTTATTAAAACCGGAACATTGAACATTTCCGCCAGAGATTTTGTCTCCGGATCATCCAAACAAGCACGAACTTGCGGCAAATTATTGCGATGAATGGCGCCAGTATGCAAATCAATACCGTAATCGCTTTTTTTAACAATTTCATTCATGAATTTATAAGCAATACGCGAAGCCAACGAGCCTTTGGAAGAACCGGGGAAAGAACGATTTAAATCTCTGCGATCAGGTAAATAGCGCGATTTATCGTTAAATCCGAAAACATTGACGATCGGAATGGCAATCAAAGTGCCTTTGATTTTTTTCAGAGATTTGTGGCGCAAAAGTCTTTTAACAATTTCCACACTATTGATTTCATCGCCATGAATACAGGCAGCGACGAATAAAGTTGGCCCGTGTTCTTTGCCGCGAACTACTTCGATCGGAATATTAATTTCGGTAAAATCAAAAAGTTTGGCGACTTGCAAACAAATCTTTTTCCTTTCGCCTAATTTTACTTTATTGCCATCAATTATTAAATCTGCCATAAATCCTAACCCTTGTTAACTCTGCTTTTTTTGGGTTTTTTGGCAGTTTGTTCGATGAATTCGATAATCATTCCAGCTACATCTTTTTTAGTGATTGATTCGATTCCTTCTAATCCTGGTGAAGAATTAACTTCCAA
>JABDEN010000104.1 GCA_013287025.1 Gammaproteobacteria bacterium
TTAAAATCGGGAGAATCAATGCCAATAAAAACATCAGGGGGATCATTCAAAAAATGATTAATCAATGCACGACGAATTTTTAAGAGTTCTGGTAGACGTTTTAAAGGTTCAACAAAGCCCATTACCGATAAACGCTCCATGTCGAACAAACTTTTGCAGCCTTCTTTGATCATCAAAGGCCCACCGATGCCTGAAATAGAAATATCAGGATGCCATTCGCGAAGCTTGTGCAGTACGCCCGCCCCTAGAATATCTCCGGAAGGTTCGCCTGCTAGAATGCCGATTTTCATTATTGATCCTTAACGTACAATCCCTCGTTCTGATTTTTGAATAAAATCAATAAAAGCTTGTACATCCGGGCAATCGGCAAGCATGGTTTGCAAATGTGTTAAAGCATCTTTGACCGTTAAACTTTTTCGATAAATGGTTTTATAAGCGCGACGTAAATATAATAAAGTGTCGGCAGCAAAACCGCGACGCTTTAACCCCACCGTATTTAAACCAAAAGGTTTCGCGTTAAAACCTGCGACTTTAACAAAAGGTGGAACATCTTTGTCAACCATCGCGCCCATGGTGACGAATACATGCGCACCAATTCGGCAAAATTGCGAAGCGCCCGAAAATCCGCCTAATACCACATAATCATCGACAATCACATGACCTGCGAGCGTCACATTATTCGCAAAAATGGTTTCATTTCCGACAATACAATCATGCGCGATATGCACATATGCCATAAATAAATTGTCATGGCCAATAACGGTTTTAGAATCTAAGCCGGTGCCACGATTAAAAGTACAAAATTCTCGGATAATATTACGATCACCGATTTCTAAAAATGCTCTTTCACCACGAAATTTTTTGTCTTGCGACATTTCACCAATCGATGCAAATTGAAAAATTTTATTTTCTTTGCCGATTTTGGTCGGTCCTTGAATCACGACATGCGGCCCAATCCATGTCCCTTCGCCAATCTCGACATCCGCTCCAATAATGGACCATGGCCCAATATGCACATCTTTGGCAATTCGAGCAGTTTTATCGATAATGGCTGTTTCGTGAATCATACATTAACCTCTCTATTTCTGATAAGTGCGTGCACTCAGTAATTCGGCGGTGCAGGCAATTTCGCCATCAACATAAGCCGTGCTTGCTAATTTAAAAATTTCGCGCTTATTCCATAACATATTAACTTCTAAGCGCAATTGATCGCCGGGTTCAACAACGCGACGAAAACGTACATTATCGATTCCAGCAAATAAAAACAGTATCCCGTCACTTGGCAAAGTATTCGTCGACTTATAAGCCAGAATCGATGCGGTTTGCGCAAGTGCTTCTACAATTAAAACTCCTGGCATCACTGGTCTATGAGGAAAATGTCCCGCGAAAAAAGGTTCATTGTAAGTCACATTTTTTAATGCAACTAATGATTTATCTTTTTCAAACTCCACAACGCGATCTACCAATAAAAATGGCTGGCGATGAGGAAGATATTTTAATACTTCATTAATATCCATCAGGCATTTCATATTATTTTCTCTCTTTTATTTCATTGAGTGCGAATTCTAATTCTTTGACACGATCCATTAATTTATCCAATCGATGGATGCGTGCGTTATTTCTTTTCCATTCACGATTCGTCACGACTCCGTGCATGCCGGAGGAATAAACACCTGGTTCACGAATAGAATTCGTAACGCCAGACCCTCCTGTGACGACAACATTATCGGTTACATGAATATGACCTGCAAAGCCAGTTTGTCCACCAACTAAACAGTTTTTGCCAATTTCTGTGCTTCCTGAAATACCAACCAAAGCTGCCATGGCCGTATTTTCACCAATGCGCACATTATGCCCTATTTGAATATGATTATCGAGCTTTACTCCACGTTGAATAATAGTATTTTCAATTGCTCCGCGATCAATGGCGCAATTTGCTCCGATTTCGACATCATCCTCAATGACAACTTGCCCTAACTGCGGAACTTTATGCCAAACTCCTTTATTTTTAGCAAACCCAAACCCATCGCTTCCAATCACAGTGCCACTGCCGATTAATACACGTTTTCCCAAAAAAACTTTGTGATATAGAGTGACATTGGCATTCAAATAGGAGTGCTCACCAATTTCAGAGTATTCACCAATAACACTGTTTGCCCTGATGACGACATGCGGACCAATTTTGACATGATCATAAATCACGCAATTCGGTCCAATGCTAGCGGTAGGATCAATTTCGCAGTCAGCACCAATCACCGCCGTGGGATGGATCCCGTCTGAAGGAATAGGTTTGTCATCAAAATATTGCGCTATCTTCGCATAAGTATAATAAGGATCTCCGCTAATCAAAGCATTCACAGAACAAAGCTTCGCATCATCTGGTAATAAGATAACGGCGGCAGCTGTCGTAGCGGTTAAGTATTTTTTGTACAATGGATTCATCAAAAAAGTGATATGACCCGGTCGAGATTGTTGAATAGTGCAAACACCCTCAACGCGACAATGCGGGTCACCTTGAATGGTGACATTTAACCCTTCGGCTAATTCTGCCAAAGTCTTAGAACTATTTTTCATTGTACGTACTTAATCCTATGAAAACTCTTACGAGAATAATGGTGCTAGACTTGATAAGAAGAGGCATATTCATTGTAGGGTGGAGAGAATCAATCTCATCCACCCTTATTATTATAAGACAGAACTTATTCTGAATTTTTACTTGCTATCAAACTCTTTAGAAACTTGTTTGGTAATATCAGCACTATCAGCAGCATAAATAACGGCTTGTGAATCTAATACCAATTGATAATTGCTTTTCTTCGCAAC
>JABDEN010000105.1 GCA_013287025.1 Gammaproteobacteria bacterium
TGATTCCTTGTTTTTATTAAAAAGTTAGCAAAATTGTACACTAAAACAGCATTATATCAAACAAAAAAATAAATAATTACACTAAGTTATTATTTTTTTCTATTAACTATCTGAAGAGCTCTAAAGGCCAATATAACTGCGACGGCCTCTTCCGAATAATCTAAATCGGATTTTGTATAAGCTATATTAGGCATTTCGACATCCGGATGTCTCAAGTAATCTTTGATGCGATCTTTTAGCATTTGCATTTTTCTCTGGCATTGAAAATACGCATGCCGTGTTTTAAATATCTGTTTAGTCAGCGCATTGCATTGCCGCTCTAGCGTTAACCAGCGATCATTGCGCACCCAGAGATGGTCTTTATCAAATTTTCTATTACGAAAAACAGATTCAAGGCTTACCATCTTCTGTTTTAGGCGTTGAGCGGTTTCTTGTTTTTGGTACCACTTGGTTACTAATGCTTGTTGTTTTTTTATATCTATTAATCCAAAAGCGCAATGTATTTTAAAAGTTAAGTGAGTATTAAACCAGCTCACTACGCTTGTTATAATTAAGACCACCTGCAAACTAATAATTTTTATTACAGCTTTTATTAAGCTCTTTGGGAAAAGATTATAAAAATTTGCACATGAATGAGGACAAATTTTATAACCAACATATGCGAATGGCTTGCAGACAATTTGAAACGGCAGGAGAATAATGCTTTGCAGCAATAGAAGCGTTTCTAAAAGAATGGCGCGGCCTTTATATCCACGAATATGTGAAGCATACGTTTTTGGATCTACATTTAACAATTCGATCCGATACATTGTTCTTTCAAAGCAATCTGTGATTGATCTCATAAAATTACAATTTCCTAATTATTTTTTCAGTTAGATCTTTTAATCTAACATCCATTCTATTGATATCTATTTCACACTCATTTATTTTTTTTAAATCATTCCTGGTCTCATCCTTGCAATTTTGCAATATGATGTCTATCTCAGGCCATGGCGCATCGCCGTGTGCTTTCTTTTGGGAATCTAGAAATGCAAAATGCCATTTGCCCACAGCTAAATCTCTGTTAAGATATGTCAATCTATATTTTAGCTGGTCCAACAGGTCACGAACTCGATGCCATTGGATAATCACTGAATCCTTCATTTCTTCTATTATATTCATTTTTAAATGAGCTTGAAAGTTATAATATGAATTAAACCATATTAAAAAACAGGATAGAATCAAACAAAATGGTAAACAAATCACTTTAAAAATCGCGCTAATCAAACTTTTTGGAAAGACATTATACAATTTGCGGTTGGATGGAAAAACTTTGCCTGCAATATAGGCAAGTGGCTTTCCGATTATTTGCAAAGGAAGTAGAATAATATTTTGACATAGTAATAAAGTTTCTAAAACTATGATTCTACCTTTATATCCCATTAAACGACCAGTCTGTTTTTTTGTATCTATTTTCAACGCCTCGATATAATACATAGTGTTTTGAAGACGTTTTGCTAAAATAGTCATAAATATAACCAATATAAAATTATAAAAAAGTTAATAAACTATATCATACAGTAAATTAAAATTTAAATCAATATTTATTAGATGACGACTTTTTAAATGACATTTGTTAGGCAATTCAACGGTACGTCCTTAAAAAGTCATGGCAGCACAAGGAGAAAGTAGTCAGGGCGTCCCCGCCCTGACTCAGGCCGAGACGGCCTGGTTACTTTTTAAGGACGTACATTCAACGCAGAGACGCGGAGGCGCATTGAATTTTTCACTTACCTCTATTCAATTTCTCTTATCTTTGTTCTCATTGTGATATAAAGGCCGAAATGCTACAATTTTGATGAATAACAAGGATGTTATGCAACACTCTGACAAGTCCAATACGATCGCAACCGGCTTGGCGATGTTTTCGATGTTTTTTGGGGCGGGCAATATCGTTTTCCCATTAGCCTTAGGGCAATACGCTCAAGATAAAAATCTTTTTGCCATTTGCGGACTTCTCATTTCCGCTGTTGGCGTGCCCTTTCTTGGTCTAATAGCCATGACCCTATTTAACGGAGACTATAAACAATTTTTCGAGCGCATTGGCCGTGCGCCAGGCTTCGTAATCGCGACGGCGATTTTGTGCTTGATTGGACCGTTTGGAGCTATACCACGATGCATTACATTAGCCTATTCCACCATCAAGATTTACACGCCCGATCTGCCATTAACCATTTTTAGCGTATTTGCATGTTTAATTATTTTCGCATTAACTGTTAAAAAAAATAATATCTTAGAAATATTAGGCTATTTTCTTACACCCCTGCTATTGGGCTCGTTGGCGATCATTATCATTAAGGGTTTTATCACCTCTCCGCCTGCGCCGACGACAAATCATTCGCAATTGAGCGTTTTTATTACGGGTCTGACGGAGGGATACCAAACGATGGATCTGTTGGGGGCATTCTTTTTTTCATCTGTTGTTTTGACATGTCTAGAGCGTGATGTAGATATCTCCAAACCGAGCAATTATAGAAGATTGATCTTTTTGGCGCTTAAGGCAAGCGTTGTGGGCGCTTTTTTGCTTGCTTTAACATATGTTGGATTTAGTTTTGTTGCGGCTTTTAACAGTGACAGCTTAATCGGAGTCCACAAAGACGAACTGGCTGGTCAGGTGGCGAACCTGACGCTGGGTCCTTATGCAGGCGTTGTGGCATGCATCGCTGTCTCGCTCGCTTGTTTAACAACAGCGATCGCCTTATCCGCCGTCTTTGCAGAATTTATCCATAAAGATATAAGTTGGAACAAAATTTCTTATCCCTTTGCTTTGGTGGGAAC
>JABDEN010000106.1 GCA_013287025.1 Gammaproteobacteria bacterium
TGGAAACAAGAATCATACGGTACAACTATTAAAAGAAAATGGACATACTATCGAATTCGAACAAAAATTTGATTCTACATTTAAAGATTTCCTCAGTGGTTATCTTACCGTAAAAAGGAAAGATGGAGGACAATTTGCTATAACCGATAAATTTGTAGATCATTACAAAGGAAAAAAAGGATTTGATTATGTGTACTATCATCATGCGTCTTTGCAAAAATCAGATTATAAGCAGTTAAAGTTTTGTGTAGCTTCTTGTATTTCGGATAGCGATTTAAAAAAATTTGAAGAAGATAAAGAAGCTGGATTCCAGCATATGATAGAAATTGCAAAGCAAACTTTTCCTGATGATGAATATGAAATTACGCCTGTTAAAGGAAGTGAAAAATATGGCGCAATAAAAGATAGTTTAAAATATCAAATTTTTCAGCGAGAATTTTATGAAGCCGTAGTTAATAGTGAAAGGACATCGTTTTTGTCTTATTGGGGATGCTTATAAAAATCCGGATTTCTATCAAGGAATCGGGACTAATGCAGCCCTTATACATGCGATCTTAGTCGCAGCATTATTGATAGGTCACATTGATTTAGAACATTTTAATGAAATATCCAAAGCAATAGGCGCTGAGCAACTAGAATCCACGACTATATTTGAAGAAAGCTTCAAACGAACGATAAAATACGATTCATTCTTAAATTCACTCAAGTTAAAGTTAGATGATAAAATTGAAGAATTAGAAAACAAAAAGGAAGAAAAGTCTAAAACCAGTATATACGCTCCGGATATTGAACAATTAGAAAAGGCAAAACTTATCTTGCTAACCGCTGAACTAGATGAAGTTGAAGGTGAATTATTGGCGCTCGAAAAAGAAGTTAAAAATTCCCCGACACTTTTTAAGCAAGACATTTCTGCAAGTACCAGAGAGTTAATAGAATCGACTCGGCAAAAAGTAACTTTATATATTAGAGATTTAAAGCTGCATAATGAATTGCGAGAAAAAGCTAAAGAATTTGAAGAAAAAAGAAGTGTGAAAAAGAAATAATATTTTAAATATTCTTGTCACTTATCCTCCACATCATATACAATCACGCGACTAAAAAACGCTTGAGTGAGACTATGCGAAAAAAAATCGTCGCCGGTAATTGGAAAATGAACGCGTCCCGCCATGATGCGCGTGAGTTATTAACGTCGATGAAAAATAACGCGGGCGATTTTAAAAACGTAGACGTCATTGTTTTGCCAAGTTTTGTACACGTACAACTCGCCGAAGACATTTTAAAAAATTCTGGCATTGCGCACGGCGCACAGAATTTGTACATTGGCGCGTCAGGCGCATTTACGGGTGAAGTATCGGGCCCCATGTGCAAAGATTATGGATGCCAATATGTGTTAGTGGGTCACTCAGAACGCAGGACCATTTTCCATGAAGATTTGGGTGTGGTAACGCAAAAATTTCAGTCCGCCATTGAATTTGGTTTAATTCCAATATTATGCGTAGGCGAGACATTGGATCAACGCGAGCGTAGCGAAACAGAAAGAGTTATTTCTGAACAATTGAGCGCAGTCATTAAGACCACGGGTGTTGATATGTTGCGCAAAAGTATTATCGCCTACGAACCCATTTGGGCGATCGGAACTGGCTTAACCGCGACTCCGGCGATAGCGGAAGAGGTTCACGCCTTTATTCGTGCATATTTATCAAAAGAAAACCTTGAAGTTGGCGAAAGCATGCGTATACTTTACGGCGGTAGCGTGAAAGCGGATAATGCGAAAGACTTGTTCGCGATGCCCAATGTTGATGGTGGGCTAGTAGGAGGTGCTTCGTTACAGGCACCCGGTTTTTTAGAAATTTGTCGAGCAGCAGGTAGGTATTGAAACATGGATCAATTAGCTTTACTGGTATTAATCATACATGTGCTAGCAGCAGTGTGTATTATTGCATTAGTATTAGTACAACAAGGAAAGGGCGCCACCACTGGGGCGGCTTTTGGTGCAGGTGCATCTCAAACTGTGTTTGGCAGCCGAGGCTCAGGCTCATTTTTGCTTAAAATTACTATTGGTTTTGCAGTTGTGTTTTTTGCAACCAGTATTGTATTAAATAATTTGGCATCGAAGTCAGTACATCGTGCCAATGAGGTAGATTTACCAATGAATTTACCGGCCGAGCCAGTCAAAACACCGGCTCCGCCTGCAACAAGTACAAATATTCCTGATCAATTACCAGGAAACGCGAATTAACTGAAATGCCGAAGTGGTGAAACTGGTAGACACGCCATCTTGAGGGGGTGGTGGCGAAAGCCGTGACGGTTCGAGTCCGTCCTTCGGCACCATAAAATTAGTCTGTTATCTAGCCGTCGTCCCGCGGCTTGTCCGCGGGATCCAGTAGCACTAATAATGTGTTCCTGGGTCCCGCGGACAAGCCGCGGGACGACGGAGTATACTGACAAGGGCTACCTCGGAGAAAACAAATGCTAGATAACTATCTTCCCATTTTAATCTTCATCGCCATCGGTGGCGCGTTGGGTGTTATTGCGCAGATTATCGGGCATATTTTGAGCCCAAAACGTCCCTACGCCGAAAAAAATTCTCCTTACGAATGCGGATTTGCCGCATTCGATGACGCACGTTTGCCATTTGATGTTCGTTATTACCTCGTTGCGATCCTTTTCATTATTTTTGATTTAGAAACGGCTTTTCTTGTTCCATGGGCAGTCGTTTTCCGCAAGATTGGTTGGTTTGGCATGATCAGTATGGGCAT
>JABDEN010000107.1 GCA_013287025.1 Gammaproteobacteria bacterium
TACGATGTTTGGATCCTAGATTTTTGATGAAACGTAATGTCTCTAAAGATTTTGGCCCACGATTGACGAGGTCGCCGGTAAACCACAGCGTGTCTTTATGATCGTCAAATTCGATAAGTTCAAGTAATTGTAAGAGTGAATCTAAACATCCTTGAATATCTCCAATCGCGTAGTGCATGATGACTCTCCCAATCTGTCATTCTAGTACACAACCGTCGTCCCGCGGCTCGTCCGCGGGATCCAGAGCGACATCGTAGGGCTTTCTGGATCCCGCGGACGAGCCGCGGGACGACGAGTTATTAAAAACATGTTGCATGAATTAAAGCGTTACCGAGTTGCTAATTTCCACATATTCTTTCACACCAATTTGTTCGGGACGTAGATGTGAATCGATATTCATATTTTGCCAATCAGAATCATGAATCATTGCTTTTAAACTATTACGCAGCGTTTTTCGACGATGTGAAAAAGCCGTTCTAACGACATCCGTAAAATGCGAATAATTTTTGGCGGGATAAGGTATTCCGTGATGTGGAATTAAACGTACGATGCTCGATTCGACTTGTGGTGGCGGATAAAATGCTTCGGGTCCGACATCAAATAATGCACGTACTTTGCAATGATATTGCACCATAATACTGAGGCGTCCATAATCTGCAGAATTAGGAGCTGCCGCAATGCGATGGACAACTTCTTTTTGCAGCATAAAATGCATATCTTCGACATCAGCCGCATATTCTAATAAATGAAAAATTAAAGGTGTTGAGATGTTATAAGGTAAATTCCCAATTAATCGTATCGGCGATTTTTTTTTTAATAATCGGATGAAGATCATAAGTCAGCGCATCTCCTTCATAAACATGTAAGATGCCTTTGTCTTCACATCGCAATTTTAATGCAGGGATTAAGTCACGATCGATTTCGATGACATCAAGTTCGCTGATCGCTTTGAGAAGGGGAACGGTCAGTGCACCTTGTCCCGGACCAATTTCTACAAAGTGGTCCGAAGATTTGGGTGAAACCATGTCAATGATTCGTTGAATGATCAATTTATCATGTAAAAAATGTTGCCCAAAGCGTTTACGTGGTGCGTGTGATCGCATCATCAGGTTCGTAATTCCCGAGAGGCCGGTAAAAATCCTCGGTCACTCGCCTGACGGAAAAGTGACATCGCTTTTTGTTTATTAACTGGCGTGCCAATACCATTTAAATACATCAATCCTAAATTATATTGTGCACTTGCGAGTCCGTGATCAGCGGCTCTTTGATACCAGTAAATGCCTTTACCATAATCTTGGGCGACACCTTTGCCGCTGTTATACATAAAACCGAGCTGATTTTCGGCATAAGGATTATTTTTTTCTGCAGATTTTTCAAACCATGCGCGCGCTTCGTTATAATCTTGTGGTACACCTTGTCCTAGGAAATAACGTAACCCTAAGCTATACATCGCGTCAGAATTTCCCATGGATGCGGAGCGATTGTAGTAGGCGAGCGCTTTTCCATAATTACGTTGCGTGCCGATGCCTTTTGCGTATCGTTCGCCGGTTTTATATAAATCTTCAGCAGAGGATCCAATATAAGCATCATCTCTAGAAGAAATGCCTGATGAACCGTAATACATTTGCGATGCGCAACTCACACAAAGAAAACACAACATACCTATGGTGAAATGTCTAATTTTCATCAAAAGTGATTTGATATTCATTTTTTGCTCCTTAAAATTACCAAGCAGGGATCGCTTGACCTTTAAAAATTTCTTCAGCCGCTTTTTTCACATCATCTGATTGAAAGGCTTCAATAAATTGTTGTACGCGAGGATCTGCGGTTTCGTTATCTCGAACGACAATGATATTCGCATAAGGTGAATCGGGGCCTTCGAGATAAATGGCGTCTTCTTTAGGTGAAAGGCCCGCCGCTACGGCGTAATTGGTATTAATCACGGCAATAGCGACATCAGGCAAGGTGCGCGCCACTTGCGATGCATCCAGTTCTTTAAAGACAAGATGTTTGGGATTATTGGTCACATCTGCTGGGGTTGCATAAATTCCCGCTTCTTTTTTTAATTGAATCAAATTTGCTTTTTCTAATAGCATTAACGCCCGACCTTCATTGCTGGTATCGTTCGGGAGCGCAACAATACTACCATCTTTGATGTCGCTTACGTTTTTTATTTGATGAGAATAAATGCCCATCGGATAAATAAAAGTTTTCGCGACGGAATGAATTTTATAATTTTTATCTTGTAATTGTTGGTCCAAAAATGGTTGATGTTGAAACATATTGGCATCAATACTGCCATCATTCAGCGCAGCATTGGGTTGTAAGTAGTCAGTGAATTCGACAACTTGCACATCGAGATTAAATTGTTTTTTTGCAACGTCTTTGGCTTTTTCTATCAACGTAGTTTCAGGACCTGAAATGGTGCCGACTTTGAAAGTGTTTTTGTCATTACCCTGACAAGCTACGAGTAAAATAACACTTAATCCAAGAATAATTATTTTAAATAATTTCATTTTTACCTACTTTAATTCAAACACCGTATTGCGGCTTTTTCTGGATCCCGCGGACGAGCCGCGGGACGACGGGTGTGCGCGCCTAAGACCTCCCACGAGCATACCATTTTGCTAAATGATCACCAAGCATTTGCACAAATTGCACGAGAATAATCATAATCGCAATAGTCATCAGCATGATTTTATAATCGAATCGTTGATAACCATAACGAATCGCAAGGTCGCCCAAGCCCCCACCAC
>JABDEN010000108.1 GCA_013287025.1 Gammaproteobacteria bacterium
GCCAAAATATTTGCAAAAAATATAAAAGCATTTGGTGGATGGTATGGTTTGTATAGTGCTATGTTTCGCATCAATGGTTTTGGGATGTTGCAAAGACACCTATCTGCTCGAGATGCGCAGGTCGTGCGTAACGGGATGGATAATTATATTGAAAAACACCTTATTGCCGGGCGATTTTATGATTTATGGTGCAGTGATTATCCTTCGCATCAGATAGGATATGATTATTATGCTAATTATCAAGGCGAACCTGATATTGGAAAGGGTTGCGATTTATTGGCCCCTGCAAGCACGCATGAAATGCAATATTTCTCAGCTTTTTCTTGAAAGAAACTTATTGTGAATCACGTGCTGGGGTGGAACGTTCGATGGTAGGTGGGAAGAAGTTTGCGTTGGAGACGAAGTAGGGTTTTTTGTCTCGAACGTCGTCCCGCGGCTTGTTCGGCGTTGTTGCATAATTAGAAGCTTTGTCATCCTGAACGAAGTGAAGGATCAGTTTACTTCCATAATATGGTGAAGAATTAAACCGATCCTTCACTTCGTTCAGGATGACCCCATTTATGCAACAACGCCTTTTCAAAGAGGGTAAACCAGACAAGGATGGTCGAATACATGCAAACAAAAAATATCATCAACACTAGCTTGGGAAATATATTTGAGTGGTATGATTATGGCTTATTTGCAATATACGCACCCCTTTTTAGTAAAATTTTTTTTCCCGCACACATGAATTATCCCAATATCATTAATGTCTTTAGTATTTTTGCAATCGGATTTCTGTGTAGGCCTTTGGGTGCACTATTATTTGGTTATTTAGGCGATAAAAGAGGACGGGCGAAAACACTTCGACTCTCTATTTTACTCATTGCTTTCCCTACATTTATCATTGGATTATTACCTACATTTTCGATGATAGGATTTTATGCGACGATTTTTTTACTTTGTGTACGCATTTGGCAAGGAATTTGTATTGGAGGAGAATATAGCGGGTGCCTCCTTTATTTAACAGAAATTGCACCAAGGCGAAAAAGAGCTTTATTCAGCGCTTTTGGTACAATCAGTGCAAATGTAGGAATTTTAGTAAGCATAACCATCGCTTTTATTTTACAAAATACATTTTCAATCGACAATCTTGAAACATGGGGCTGGAGAATACCTTATTTATTCGGCGGCATTTTTGCATTAGTCATATTTATCAATCGCCTTTACCTAACAGAAACTATTCCTTTTAAAGTATTAACGCATAAAAATTTAATTGTTGCAGATCCCATTAAAATAATGTTTAAAAAAAACTATATGACACTTTTACGTTTAATTGGTATGTGTTGCATGGGAAGTACTTTTTATTGTTTTTGCGTTATTTTCTTACCTTATTTATTGGAGAATGAAGGAAATTTCACAAATAATTTAACATTATTATTAACGAGTATTTTTTTAATATGCATGGTTGCTTTTATTCCGCTAGGCGCTTATTTTTGCGATAAAGTTGGACGAAAACCCATGCTATTATTTAATGTCGCTTTTATTATAACAATTCTTTTTATTAATTTTTATTTATCAAATAGCTATAACGCATCGTTACTAATTTTTGTTTACATTTTATTTTCACTAGGAAGTGCTTTTGAACAAAGCGCAACACCCGTTGCAATCATTGAAAATTTACCAACGAATGTACGATATACGACCTTGTCTTTTGCTTACAATGTAGCGAATGGAATTTTTGGGGGAACTTTACCTTTTATTTGTCAATGGTTATGGAGTCAAACGTCTATGCTTGGTCCCACGCTATATCTTGTCGCAATGGCGATTATTACAGGTATGATCGTATTCTTTTTTATTAATGAAACGAGTCACGACAGTTTAATTTATTAAGTCGCACGACAATGTTTTATAAACTGAATTTTTTCCAATACATGATCTTCTAACGCATTTAACTTTATTATGTCACGCGATATTTGGGTACGAAATAAACCAGTCTCTTTCACGAGATAATCTATACCAGTCGATATACTGACGCTAACTAAACTCGATGTTGCCAATAAAAATAATTGATTCACCGTATTGCTTGCAGAATGATGATGAAATATCAAATTATTTATTTTAAAAAATGCGTACATTCCAACAATCGTGCTCGTCAATCCACAAAAGACATCTTCCGTATTTTCATAAGAGCTAGTGACTCGATATTTCCCCTGTATTTTACGAATGTTAACTAAACTTAATTCGGCATCTTCTATACTTTTAAAATCCATAGCAACATTGTTATCAGTGCTGTGCAAATAAGAAAGAATAGCTTCTTCAGTTAACATATTAAATCATCCACGTTTATAAACATCTAATTTATAAAAAGGATAAGCTGCAAAAATAATTTTTTGAATTAATAATGTGAGTGTTTCGCATTTTGAATCCAGCAAAGTATTTTTTTCTGAATCAATAAACTGCTGTTCTTTTGCTGATAATGTTATATTTTCTGAACGTAATGATAACGCTTTATCCCCTTTAAATTTTTTGTATATATAAGCCATCCTTTGCTCACCTTTTCCAATTAAAAATATTATTTTTTTATTGTTATTGTCATTAATCAATTTATCTATTTTTTCTTTATCAAATTCTGGTAGATGATAAAACAAAACGTCAATATTGGTACT
>JABDEN010000109.1 GCA_013287025.1 Gammaproteobacteria bacterium
CACATCATCTAAAACAATCATAGAAGATAAAGCATATTGGGAAAATCAAATTGAATCCCAAAAGAAAAGTGCGCTCAGTAAATCCGCTTATTGTCGGGCTAATCAGATCAGTTACTTTCGATTTAATTATTGGAAAAAAAGATTACAAAAAAATTGCGATCCGCTTATTCCTATTAAAATTAAACCGATAATAAATTCATCGAACAATAAACCAATTTGTTCGATAACTTTAAAAAATGGAAATGATTTACATATCCATGATAAAGAAGCATTGATATTGATTTTAGATAGGATGATGTAAGAATGTTTTTCTCTTACAGCACACCGATTTGGTTGTACCCAAAACCTATCGATTTTCGTAAACAAATTGATGGAATTGTGATTCTCATTGCCGATCATTTGCAATTAAATCCTGTCTCAGGTCAATTATTTTTATTCAGAAATCGTCATGCGAATAAAATAAAAGTTCTATGGTGGGAAAGTAATGGTTTCTGGCTGTGTTACAAACGCATTGAAAAAGGAAGATTGAAATTCCCAGCTATTCATGATCAGGTACTAGAATTAACACGCGACCAATTAAGCTGGTTATTGTCAGGTTTGGATTATATGAAACAATCCCCATTACCTGAAATTAAAGCGATAAATTTTTATTAAAAATATAAAAAAAATACGGAAAAACTGCTGTTTTTATTGTATAATGTTCGCATTAAAAAAATAGCAGCTTAACGATGAATTTTGAAATCGCAATTAAAAATCTACAGGATGAAAACCAAACTTTAAAAGATGCTTTGAATGCCTCCGAAAAACGCTGCGAACAGTACGCGCAGGCTTATGATCAGATGCACGCACAATTAAAGGAATTGTTACGCCATCGTTTTGGAAAAAAATCTGAACGTTACATTGACATTGACCCAGAGAATCCACAAAAAAACTTTTTTGAGGAAGATACCAAATTTGCAATTGAAGACGCGCGTGGGGACAGACAAGAAGATGAGATAAAAATAGCGCCTCATGTCAGAAAGAAGAAACATAAAAATAACAAAGATTTACCCGTACGTATTGATATTATTCCTGTCTCAGAAAACGATAAGATATGTGATTGTGGTACATGCAAATCAGTGATTCGTTATGAAATAAAAAAACTCATACATTATCAACCTCCTGTTCACGAAATCATTGAGCAACGCCGTGAGGTAGTTGCTTGTCCCAAAGGCTGCGATGGAGAAATCATTACAGCACCTGCGCCTTTACATATACTCCCCAAAGTAAAGGCAACAGAAGAATTTTTATCGTTTCTTGTCGTCAGCAAGTTCGAAGACCGTCAACCCCTTTATCATTTAGAAAAACAATTGAATGAGCGTTACGGAGTCGATTGCTCACGTCAGAGCATGGCTCGCTGGCAGATTGATTTAAGATCTCCGATGCAGCCTCTTTGGAATTTACTGAAAGATTCAGCGATTGAGAACGATATTGCATCATGCGATGCAACAACGATGCAAGTGCTGAATGAACCAGGACGTGCGGCCGAAACCAAGTCTTATGTTTACTGTATACGCGGCGGGCCCCCTGAAAAGTCGGTTATTTTGTATGAATACAATGAAAAAGAGCATAAAAAATTTGTCTACGACTGGTTTGCAGGTTTTGAAGGATATTTGCATACAGATGGAGATAATTTTTTTGATCTGGTCGGCGCGACGATTGCAAAGATTGTGAATTGCAATTCCCATGCCCGGAGGAAATTTGAACCCATTGCACAAGGTGCCAAAGGCAAAGGTCTTGCCAAAACAGCGATGCGGTTTTTTAAAGAGCTTTATAAAATTGAACGTGAAGCGAAAAACAATCATCTCAAACCAGAAGAGCGTTATGAATTACGGCAGAAAAAATCAAAACCATTGATGGAGAAATTTAAGTCTTGGTTAGATGAAATGTATCCTACAACGTTACCGCAGTCTGCCCTGGGTAAAGCTATGTCCTACTGCATCAATCGATGGGATGGATTGACTCGTTTTTTGGAGGATGGGCGCCTGGAAATAGACAACAATCTTACGGAACAAGAAATTAAACCACTAGTGATCGCAAGAAAGAATTTTCTATTTTGCGCGTCTCAGGATGGCGCCAGGGCATTGTGTATGCATATGAGCTTTATCAGGACTGCCAAACTGCACGGACTTGATCCCTATCATTATTACGTTAAGGTATTAAAGAAGATACCTTATTGTAAGACAATTGAGGATTACGAAAAATTGTTACCTTGGAACATAGCGTCATGAATAGAGTACAAAGACTGTTAAACGGCAAGAAAGTATCAGATATATTTAATGAATATGCATCGCCTGTGATAGAAATTTATATGCACGATGCGGGTTATACCAATATTGAGAATGTGAGCATCGCAGAGCTAGATCAAATATTAGAATTTCCATGGTTAATCTGGAATGCTGTTGTTGCGAAAGGCAAAGATCCACTTGATTATTTAGGCAGCATAACATTGCTTACAAAAAATTCGCCAAAAAAAGTTAAAGAATTAATTAAATTTATGAGAAAAAGAAAAGAAACAAAATTTAAGAAATACGATTTCTTTTTAGGCGACGTTAAACTAAATCGAAATACTGACAATACAATCATCATGTCGGTAGAGGTGCGCGT
>JABDEN010000110.1:0-909 GCA_013287025.1 Gammaproteobacteria bacterium
GATAAGTTAGATCATGAGTTGGATCGAGATGCAGAAGCCCAAAAAGAATTGGATATAATCGGAAAAAATCGTAGTTTGTATGATTATTATCATAGAATGTGTCAACTATTATTTTATTTTGAAGCAAGTAAATCCATTACAACACTTTGGGTTGAGCAACGCGATGATATGGAAAATATGCTCGTGCAAGGCGCGAGTATGATTGGAAAATCTATTTTAGAATTTATTCCAATCGTTTCTGGACTTTCTTGCATTATAACGGGTTTAGAGAAATTGCATCATTTTAGGCATGATGTTGAAAAATATCGTCGCGCTATTCAATTATCACATTGGGTGGAAGGATTAAATTGCGAGCGTCTTTGCCATCGTTTCGCAAGAAAACTAACTTTATTGAAAAAAGATTATTTACTCAATCCTGATTCAAAGGTAAGTGACAATCATCAAAAATTGTGGGATAAAATAACAACGAAAATACAGGATGTTTCATCTTATTTATATCGTGAATGGAAAGAAGAACATGAATATTCAATACAAGAAAAAGTTGCAATGTTAGATTTATTTAAAGTTATCGAAGGAATTGCAAAAAAAAGCAATGGTTAGGCCTATCATCACTAATGTGCACGACAGGACTCAAGAACAAATATCTCTCATGTTAGAATATGTGTTGAATCCAAACATATCTCTCACGCTTACTTCAGAAAAAGATGCGCGTTTATTAAAATCAGCAAAAAGTGTTATTGCATTAGGTTTGTGGTCACCCACACAACCATTGATTTTTCCATCCTCACAACAAACTACTTATACACCGCCACCACGCGCTCCTTCACTATTTTAAACCTCGCAAATAGGAATAATAATTTCCATCGTTTTTTCCTGTTTTAATGAGTAATTTTTTGATATGTTACTAAC
>JABDEN010000110.1:919-2624 GCA_013287025.1 Gammaproteobacteria bacterium
TACTAACACGCATTCATATTGCAAAGGAAGCAAAATATGAAAAAACTACTGATAGTTTGTTTTGTTATCTCGCTTTTTTCACCCATTTTTAAAGCAGAAGCTTGTACTTCTTTCATTTTAAAATCAAGTGATAATGGGTATGTTTACGGCCGAACACTCGAATTTGGCTTAAATTTAGAATCTGAACCTATTGCTATTCCTCGCCATTTTCAATATCAAGGCTCAGGAGTCAATGGTAACCCCGGCAAATTATGGACTACAAAATATGGCGCCATTGGTCTTAATGGGATTCATTTACCCATTTTGGTGGATGGTGTGAACGAAAAAGGTATGACGGGGGGCATGCTTTATGCTCCAAATACAGCTGTATATCAAGATGTTTCACCACAAAATTCAAAAAATTCCATAGCATCTTATGAAATGCTAACTTACGCGTTAACTAACTTCGCAACCGTCGATGAAGCGCGTGAAGGATTTAAAAAAATTATGATTAACAAAACAGGCCATGCACCTTTTGTTGGCGCTGTTCCGCTTCATCTCACATTACATGACGCGACAGGTAAAAGTATTGTCATAGAATACAATAATGGAAAATTATTTATCTATGATAATCCCACCGGCGTCATGACCAATGATCCTAACTTCGCCTATCACTTGGCAAATATTGGTCAATATTCCAATTTAAGTCCAAAAGAAGCCACCCCTTTGAAAATTAATGGCGTGGAATTCGTACCGCCATCCTCTGGAAGTGGATTACACGGTATTCCGGGCGACTTTCTTTCTCCCTCACGTTTTATGCGTGCTGTTTTTTACGCGGCCTCTGCACCCATTGATTCAGCCGATAGAGAGGTTGCAACCGCCTTTCATATCTTAAATAATTTTGATATTCCACCGGGTTCGATACAATTATCAGAAAGTAATCCTTATGGCGGCGGGACGGGTGGATATGAAAGGACGGAATGGCTTGCGGTCGTAGATGCAAAAAATTTAATTTATTATGTAAAAATATTTGAAAATCCAACCGTTCAAATGTTATCCCTGAAAAATGTTAATTTAGACGCAAAAGAAATCAAGACCTACCCTCTTCAAACCAACGAGGTTAGAGTTGAAATAAAATAACGATGACAACAGCGATTGTATGGTTTCGCCAAGATTTGCGCTTAAAAGATAATCCGGCTTTATATCATGCTACTAAAAAATTTGAAGCCATCATTCCATTATATATTTTAGACGAAGATCATGATTGGGCCACAGGTCGCGCACAACAATGGTGGTTACATCAAAGCCTAATCGCTTTACAGAATTCGTTCGACAGATTAAATCTAAAACTCATTTTAAGAAAAGGCGACAGTTTTAAAATCTTGCAGGAATTAACAGAAAAAAATATCGCAGCCGTA
Organism: Gammaproteobacteria bacterium; assembly: GCA_013287025.1. Next base: position 2,317 of record JABDEN010000110.1, read on the forward strand.
TATTGGAATCGATGTTATGAGCCACACTTCATTAAACGCGATAAAGAAATAAAACATCAATTAAAATTGAATGGCATTGAAATAGAAAGTTTCAATAGTCACTTAATTCATGAGCCCTGGGAAATCACAAATTTGCAGGGAAATTATTATAAAGTATTCACTCCCTTTTGGCGTGCCTGGTGTAAAAAATCAAAAGATATTTCGATATTACCATCTCCCTCTAAAAATATTCATGGAAAAAAAATCAAAAGTGACTTATTAGAAAATTGGAAGTTATTACCTACCCATCCAAACTGGGCAATAGGTTT
>JABDEN010000111.1 GCA_013287025.1 Gammaproteobacteria bacterium
GGCTAATAAAAACGCATTATACTTGTTATTTATTTGAACCACAACGTTTATATTGTGAAATTATTTTGCCAATGCATGACTCAACCGTCAAATCCAATAATTAATTCAATACTAAAAATGTTTAAAATAACGCAATAATTTTATTAATAGTGTTATTCGCCAGGTCGCGAATGCAACCTAAAAATATTTTTGTGACAAAAGTGGTTCCGATGATTTAAAATGATGTTCATTACTTTTAGGAAGTTTAAAATGGAAAGTAGACTTCGATTCAAGTTTTGCCTATTACTATTCTTAGTTTCAATCTCTAGCCACGCTACAGCAAAAAACAGTGATGAAATTTTTGAAATAGTTGCTGAAAAACACGATATATCTCATCCTTTAGGAAATACATTATCTAATCAAATACATTCAAATTATTCTTGGCAGAATAATGTTGTTACTCAGAATACGTCAATTATTCCGTTTCGTAGTTTTGCAGGTTTAGGCGTAGATTTTCCAAATTATACAATTAATTTTCCAACACCGGAAATCAGTGGTGCTGTGGGTTTAACACAATATGTCCAATGGGTTAATGCAGATATTGGTATTTTTGATAAAGCAACAGGTTATATGTTGGCGGGATTTCCCAAGCCAGGAAATTATTTATGGAAAGGATTTGGAGGTCTTTGTGAAACCAATAATGATAGGAGTTTTACAGTAAAATATGATCAGACTGTTGATCGTTGGATTTTCACGCAAATTGCTTGGGGCGATGTATTTGCAGGGCCTTTTTATCAATGTATCGCTATTTCTACTACGCCTGACGCAACGGGAACTTACTATCGATATGCTTTTCCATTCGAATCATTTAATGCAACATCAGAATTAGGTCTTTGGTCTAATGCTTATTTAATGACGTTTGATATCAATGGGCCTTTCGTTTATGGGCCTAGAGTTTGCGCGTTAAATAAAAATAATATGTTGCAGGGTAGTACGGCTAGTATGCAATGTCGTCAATTTCCAAGCGAAACGCATCTTTTACCTGCCGATCTCGATGGAAAAACATTGCCACCTGCTAATACGCCAGGATTTTTTATCAGCTCACACCCACAATATAATTTGAATGTTTATAGTTTTTATGTTGATTTTGCCAATTCTAAAAATAGTCATTTAGATGGGCAAGGCATATCTCTTATTAAACCAATGCCTAATGGGGGCGCTTATCAACCCAATGGTGTTTGGTTAAATATCAATGGCGGGAATGTATTACGTCGATTTGCTTATCGTCAGTTCCAAAATTACGGATCATTTGTTATTGGTGAAAATGATGCTGATCCTTATGGCTATAATAGAGGCCCTTTTTGGTATGAATTCCGCTTGCCAGTCGGTGGCGGTGGTTTGCAAATGTATCAAGCTTCATACTATATGCCAGACGGTAAAATGAGGTTTAATCCCAGCCTTGCCATGGATAAAGTTGGAAATATTGCAATGGCTTATAATATTTCCACATCCGTTATCTACCCATCTATTGAAATGACTAACCATTTAAACACAGACCCCTTAAATCAAATGAATACTCCGCAACCACTGACGACAGGAACAGGCTCTAACACTGACGGCCAGTGGAGCAATCATAATTCTATGTCCGTGGACCCTGTCGATGATTGCACTTTTTGGTTCAGTGGTGAGTATATGAAAGAAACGGGCTCGAATGTTTGGAGTACAAGAATTATTAGTTTTCAGTTACCAAACTGTCAGTCTTGAGGCCTTTTCATGGTGATACGGCAGGCATCCTCGTCATTGATGACGAGGATGTCGGTGATGATGTAACCTTAGAATATCAATCTTGATGTTCACCAAACCAACGATATACAACACCGGCAATTAAAGCGCCGAGCAAAGGCGCAACCCAAAAAAACCAGAGCTGCTGAAGTGCCCAACCGCCAACGATTAATGCAGGTCCAGTGCTTCTTGCAGGATTAACAGAGGTGTTGGTAATGGGAATACTAATAAGGTGGATAAGCGTTAAACCTAAACCGATGGCGATACCGGCAAAATTTTTAGGAGCGCGCACATCAGTGACACCCAGAATAATCATTAAAAACATGGCGGTCATGGTGACTTCCGTCACAAAAGCTGAGCCCATCGAATATTGACCGGGAGAATGTTCTCCGAAGCCATTATTCGCCAGTCCATTCGCAATATCAAAGCCGGCATGACCGCTTGCGATAAAATACAATAACGCGGCAGCCAATGTGGCCCCGATGACTTGAGAGATGACATAAGGAATAAAATCAGCTGCTCTAAATCTACCACCTACCATCAAACCAAATGAAACAGCCGGATTAAAATGACCACCTGATATATGCCCCAGCGCAAAAACCATCGTTAAAATGGTTAAACCAAATGCAAACGCAACGCCCAATAAACCTATCCCTGTACCATTGAAATTTGCCGCAATCACCGCACTTCCACAACCGCCTAATACTAACCAAAATGTGCCGATTAACTCTGCACCCATTCTTTTCACTAAAGACATCGTATATCCTCCCTGAAATATTCGGCTTGGACAAATTAAGTTGTTATCGCGAAATGAAAAATGGATTATTGTGGGGTGGATTAGTCGTGTTTTTTA
>JABDEN010000112.1 GCA_013287025.1 Gammaproteobacteria bacterium
AAGCTCCGATTATTGACGAGCTGATAGAAAAAATCAAAGCTAAGCTTATGGATGGCAAGATCTTGCCCAAATCCAAGCTCAAAGAAGCTATGGGCTATTTCTGCGGCCTAATTCCTTATTTGAAGAACTATACAACGGATGCCTTTGCACGATTGGACAACAATGTAGCTGAAAGAGCTGTCAGGCCGCTTGCAATAGGCCGTAAAAATTGGCTTTTTTTCGGTAGTGCGGAGGGTGGCGAAGCTGGGCTATTCTTTTTTCCTTGGTTCAGACCTGTCGTGGTTTGGGCATTAATCCCCGCGAATATCTAGAAAATGACCTCGTATTTTGATGAAGATGATTTTGCATTAGCGCAATCAGAAGAAGCTCATCAAAGAGTTTTCAATTCTTTAAAGATAAGCATTAACGCTTATAATGCGGATGCCCTTTTTGCTAAATTAGGAGCTTCCAGACTATCCAAGATCATAAAGAGCTGATTAATCAACTTGTCCTATTTTATGATTTCGTGATTCGTGTTGCCCCTAATATTTTGCCTAACAATTTGGCTGTTTTGCTGATTAGCGATATTCAAACGGCGCAAAAAAAATGGCAGGCATATATTAGTAATTGCTCCTCTAAATGCATTTTACTTTGAACGATTTGACGCAATGGCGCGTATCATCTGAACGAAAAAGGTAATCAGGCCGTCTCGGTCTGATTACCTTCTGTGGCGGCAGTGACAAGTTTGACAGGTTTTTGAGGGAATTGCTGACATGTTTGCGTAAGATGAATGATCAAATCAAAATGCCAGTTTCGAAAAATCTAATAAATCAAAGCGTATTGCCAGCAATCAATAATTTCATAAATAAAGCATAAAAATAAACAAATTACTTTCTTTTAAATTAATATTTAATGTTATAATTAAATTATAGTATTTAGAAATTATAGTAAATCAGGAGTTTTTATGAGTATTAAAGATTTTAATGATATTAATACATGGGACGAGTTTAATAAAATAACAGCTCAGTTAAAGTGTACAAAATCAGCGGATGAGTTGGAAAAGAGTTGTTTTGCTGCTCCAGGGGAGGTAACAGTGACGTTAGACCAATTGCGTAAAAAAATGAGCGCTCTTGAAGTGACTTTGACTGGTGATAGCGTTTTGGCAATGAGAGTTGTCATGAACATCACGAAGGCAACGCCACACAAGGCAAAAGCAGCTGTAGGAGAATTTTTTAATGCTAAGCTTGCCGATATTGAGAATACGTGTGAGCAAATTCAGCAAGAAACGTATAAGAATATAGCAAGGGAAAAAAAATTGAATGGGCTTTTATTAGAAGGAATAGCTCTAAAGCCTCAGCTAGAAGGTATTGATAAAGAATTCGAGGACATTAAAAAAACAAGTGAACGGATACAAAAAATACTGAAAAAAACTGATAAAAAAACAAAAGACTTTGGAAAAATAGAAGAGTTAAAAGAAAAAATGATCGACCTAAAACAAAATGGTTATTATGCAACGCTGCAGAGATTTGTTAAAAATTTTGAAGAAATTGCCCTTAACTATGCTCCAAATAATGAATCATATAGAGAAGCAAGAGATTTATGGCTAATGGCAAAAAGAAAACTAGAGCCATTAGAAGGTTTCAAAGAAGATGAATTAGACATTAAAGCTCTTAGATTGGATGATCAAAAAGGTAAAGCCTTAGAGAGCTGCGTCATTGCACTCAATTCAAAGGAATATAAGTCATTTCGTGCATTAAGGAAGAAACCTGCGAGCAGTGGTAATATCAATAAATGTCAAACAGCAGCAAGGAAGGCGCACGTTCAAATACAAGGGGCGCTGGATGCGATTGCTAAATTACATGAATCAGTAAGAGACAAGGAGCCTTTTTCTAAGATGAGAACAACGCTGGAGAAAAAACGCGATGTCTTAGGAAACTGGTGGCGATAAGCGCCAATCGTGTCAAATCCACATCCCGCACTCGCGTGCATTAGCTAGGTTGCAAGGAGAGTGGCGATTCGGAAGAGTTGCAAAAACATTTAAAAGCAGTGATTAAAGATCTGGAAGATTTTTCTAGAAAAACAATTTTGGCCTTAATAACGAACTGCGAACCCTCTTCTTTACTAAAAATCGGTAAAATAAGATTTTGGCCCCACTTTTATGTGTGAAAAGTTAGAGAAACGTCATGGGATTAAAATTTCTGTCGAAACGACGAGAAATTTAATGATCCAAAATAGTGTGAAATTGGGGTCATGAAATTGGGGTCAAAATTGGGGTCATGCCTGACATCCTGACATTTGACCCCAATTTCGTCTATGCTTCCTGTATTTTCCATGGATCATTCCTAAATCAATTTTCTCATTTTGCGGTGGGGGATGCCGTCTTCATCGAAAGGTTCGCCTTCCAATTCGTACTGATTTTTCAGATAAAATCGGACGGCTGTGCCTCGAGCATGGCAGTAAATCGATTTGAATCCGTGTTTTTTACCATATTCCTCGCAGAAGCGCATCAAAGCAGAACCGATTCCTTTTCCTTGGAATTGGGCTTTCGATGCCACTCTTTGCATTTTCATTTCATCGCCATCCGGAACAAGAACAGCCGTTGCGCAC
>JABDEN010000113.1 GCA_013287025.1 Gammaproteobacteria bacterium
TTGAATTTATTAGGAGTACAACGCGAAGAAGTTGTTGGTAAAACCGACTATGATTTACCGTGGTCTAACACTGCACATCAGTTAATTGAGAATGATAGACAAGTCATGGTCTCTGGGATGCCTTATAAAACACAGGAGGAAATTAGAGCTTCTAATGGTGAAGTCAGAATTTTTGATATTTTTAAGGCACCCCTAAAAAATAAAAAGGGCGAGATTATTGGCACCATTGGTAATTCTATTGATGTTACTGAACGAAGAAGCGTTGAAGCCATAGCAAAAACCAAAGCGGAAGAAGCAGAACGCTTATCTGGTGAAAATAAATTACAACAAATTCTGCTACAAGAACAAGAAAAATCTAAAAAAATTGCGGACCAAGTGGCACATGATATCCGTTCACCGCTCGCTAGCATGCTGATGATCGTAAAAGCATGCCAAGCCATTCCAGAAAGAGAACGCATTGCTTTAAGAGAAGCTGCGACTACTATTAACGATATCGCTAATAACTTGCTCAGTGCATTTGAAAAGAAAGAAAATAAGCAGTACCAAGAACCAAAAGATGAAGAGCATGAAGCGCTTTTGGTGTCCCCGATTATATTGCAAATCCTAACAGATAAAAAATACCAATACCAAAGTCTTCCTGTCAAATTTGAACACCATTTTAGTCAAAAAGGAAACTTCGCTTGGATTAAGAGCGAATCAACCGCATTTAAGAGAATGCTGTCTAATGTTATTAACAATGCAGTAGATGCTCTTGTGCTGAAAGAGGGAAAAATAACCTTATACCTTGATGCTGATGATAAACATGTCAACATTGCTATCATGGATAATGGAAAAGGGATGTCGCCGGAATTAGTACAAAAAATTTTGAACCATATGGCCGTGACCGAAGGCAAAGAGAACGGCCATGGCATCGGTCTAATCCAAGTTCGGGATACTTTGCAAAATAGCGGAGGACAATGGACGCTTGATTCACGGGTAGGCGTAGGTACGAAAGTAATATTAACCTTCCCACGAGTCCAATCCAAAAACTGGATTGCTGAATCAATTCAATTGAATGCTGATGATACTGTCGTGATCTTGGATGACGACAGCTCTATTCATATAGCATGGGATACCCATTTTGATAAAATCTTAAAAAATTCCCCCAGCTTAACCATCATGCATTTTGAAATGGGTCAGGAAGCGGTTGATTTTTTGAATAGTCTGGCACCAGACAAAAAACAGAAGGTATTTCTACTGACAGATTACGAGTTATTAAAACAAGATTTGAATGGATTGGATGTTATTAAGCAAACTGGCATTACCCGTTCTATTTTAGTAACGAGTCATTATTTCAATAAGACCGTTCGTCTTGATGCTGGTGAGACAGAGACTAAAATATTACCCAAACAGTTGGCCTCTGATATTCCTATTCATATCATTCCTTTAGCGGGCAATGACGAATTAAAAATGACGGACAGCGACTTAAAAAAAGTCTATGCTATTTTTGTCGATGATGATCAATCGTTATTGGATAGTTTTAAATTCCTTTATCACGACAAAAAGGTCGATACCTACCAAAATCCTCAGAAATTTTTAGAGAACATGGCTCAATACCATAGAAGCACAAAAATTATGTTGGATTACCATTTCGCAAACTCTGACAAACAGGGCGTCCAAATTGCAGAGGAATTACATGCCTTAGGGTTTACTCGCCTTTATTTGTTTTCTGGCGCTAAGTTGTCCTCCCAGATGATTCCGCCTCATCTAACGGTTATTCAAAAAACTGATTTAAATAAACTTGATGCTGTTTTAAAGGAAGAATATTCCTACTAAGTTGATAAACCACGAAACTCATTCTTAGTAGGAAAATAAAAAATTAAATTACTATTCGCCGCTGAGACTGTTATTAACTATAACTGTGAGTTCTTTTTTCTGGTTAAGCGCATTTGAAAACTTAGGTAAAGTGCCGAAATATGGCCGTTCGCAATACAACATTAACCCGTTTTGATATCAAATTAAACCGCCAAAAATAGAATTTGCGGAACGTTCCGCTAAAATACCCCTAAAATACCCATGTGTTAATCAAATTTTCCAATGAAAAAAACCCTCACAATTTCTTGCAAGGGCTTGATTCATAACGTCAATTTTTGGCTCCCCGACCTGGGCTCGAACCAGGGACCTGCGGATTAACAGTCCGTCGCTCTACCGACTGAGCTATCAGGGAATAGAGGCGAAATTATAGGGGGAATCGATGGGTAGTGCAAGTGCTAGGTTTATATTAAAGGGGGAATGTAGATTGATTAACGGCGTAGGTTGGGCTAACGGTTTACCCAACATGTGTACCACGCTCATAGATGTTGGGCTGATGAGGCGCTAGCCCAACCTACAACGCTAGCCCAACCTCTACAAACGCCAGCCAACCTACGAACTGCTAGCCCTACTTACAGACCTTACAAATTGCTTCAGCCACATATTGAATATTATGTGAGTTCAATGCGGCTACGCAAATTCGGCCGGTATCCACCGCGTAAATCGCATATTGCTCGCGTAACTCTGCAACCTGATTTTTGTTTAGCCCCGAATAGGAA